>JAQXFF010000087.1 GCA_029250425.1 Candidatus Thalassarchaeaceae archaeon
GCTGAAGCGGAAGAAGAAGGTGAGGACTCCTTCATCTCCGTCGAAGAATACCCCATTGATTCCAGCATTGGCTATTACCCTGGCTGTGTCGACTATCTCGATCAAGAAATGGTTTTCAGCCACGTCAATGAAGGTTCAATGAATCTAGGTGATGCGACAACCTCTGCCTTCACTATTTTTGAAGAAATGGAAAAGGATGTGGCTTACCTTGGGCGAGATTTCCTCAAGTGCTGTGGTCACGACCAAAAGTGGCAAGGCATGGATGAAGTGTTTGAGAAGTTGAAGGCGTACAACCAAAAGAAGATTGAAGCCAGTGGAATTGACACATTAGTATCCAGTTGTGCAGAATGCTTCCACACCTTTGCCAAAGATTACGAGTTGGAAGGAATCAAGGTCATGCACACGACTGAATTCCTCATAGAGAATGGATTCAATATGGATTTGAAATCCGAAGAAGATGTTACAGTCACTTACCACGACCCGTGTCGACTCGGAAGGCAAATGGAGATTTACGACGGCCCTCGCGATTTGGTATCCTCAGTAGAGGGTGTTGATTTGGTGGAGATGGAGCATCATGGCGAAGATGCACTCTGTTGTGGTGTTTCCAGTATGATGTCGTGTAATGAAGACAGTCGAGCATTGCGAGTACAACGGTTTGATGAAGTTAGAGCAACTGGTGCAGATATCATGCTGACATCTTGTCCGAAATGCGTATCTCACTTTGAATGCCTCAAGTTCGAAGGTGATCCAAAACACGATTTCGAAATTCTTGATGTCGTATCCTTCCTTGCTCGACAAGTTGAGGCGAAGAAACAGGCGTGAGGCGTTTGGTCACCATTGACCGGGATTGGATTGCTGGTTTCATGATTGGCCCACTTGCGACAATTACAGTTGCTATTGGATTGTCATGGAAGGGTGCTTGGATTGGGATGGTTTGTGATTTCATCATCGGGTTTTTCCTCATCCTCATCGCACTCGGTTATGATCGCCCCAATATGGCCAAAGGCACAGTTTGTGGCTTTGTTGTAGCCGTATTATTGTCCATTCATCCACTATGGCTGAGCTTCTTCGCTTAGGGAAGTCTTGAGAAGATGTGGCGCCCCCGACCAAACATGACTTCGCGAAAAGAGTTGGAGGCTCGCCGGTTGGGCGAGGCTGCAAGGATTCGACTCGCGCTCAATTCAATGCGAACTGAGGCACGTGAGAAAGTCAAGGGTGGCCCCGGAACAATCGCATTTGTGAAGGAGGAATTGTGTATTGGATGCGACCAATGCACCATTGTCTGTGATGACGATGCAATCGAACTTTATGACACGCCCTTGGCCAGTCCAATACTGGACATCGATGTCAATCGAAAAGCCAAAATTCTGAGAGACCCTTGTACGGGATGCCGGTTGTGTGTTTTGGCCTGTCCAACGGATGCAATCATCATGATTGACCGTTGAAAACCATTGATTACTGTGAGCAGGAGCGAGAGTCATGGCAGACGAGGAACCGGTTAGATTCGGAGCGGAGTTTGGGCCTGATTCTATGTCCGGGACAACAAAGGGTGTCGGATTGGCGACATTCAAAAGATTGGTTTGGATTTCAAATTTAGGTGGCCTTCTTCTTGTGGCCATTGCCCTTGAAATGGCCATTGCATACAAGATGTTCTGGTGGGCGTTGGCCACAGGTATTGCTGGAGTTCTTGTCGCATTATTTCCTTCAAACTATGAGATCAGAGGAATGGATGCACCACCTGATTTAGCCCAGGACGAATCAGTCGAGTAATGCCTGTTCGGCAGCCATGCCGAGCATCGCTATTTCAGCCACAAGCATATGCCAGTGGTTCCGCCTAGATTGTACAGATGGGTCATCAATTTCGCTAGGGTCCAAGAAAATAGAAGACGGGCTGTTCAAATTAGACATCTCACTCTTTTTGGCATTGGCCCTGTAAAACCAGCCACCCACACGACCGTTTGCACAATACGCCACGGGTTCAATCACCATGGATTCCCAATTGAGAGCGCTTGGTACGCCTTCCTGTATGAGAAAATCTTCTGCTTTAGAGCCACCTTTCCCATAAGTCAAACGGTTCATCTTTCGATTTGACAAATTGAGTAACTCTTCTCCAGATGTAATCTCTAAAATTCCAAGCCCGTAAGTACCTGCTTCATTTTTGACAAATAATGTGGGCTGACCTTCGATATCGTATTCGTCAAACTTCGCTTGGATATATGATAAAAAATTATCAA
>JAQXFF010000348.1 GCA_029250425.1 Candidatus Thalassarchaeaceae archaeon
GGCAAGGGCGGCAGTTCACCCGGTGCTGGCAAGGGCGGTAGTTCGCCCGGTGCTGGCAAGGGCGGTAGTTCGCCTGGTGCTGGAAGGGGGGGCATTCCTGATTCTTCTAGTGCCTTGTGCATCTCATCCATGACCTGTTTCATTTCGGCTTCAACCGCACGACGCTCGCGTCGAGAAGTGCGAGTTGCTCGATTTGAATTGGGATCAACTTCTTCGGATTCACTCTCAAGGACTACAGCAATTTCAGGAGTAGGGGTTTCTTGAACAACGGTATTATCGTTTAACGAATCATCATCATCTTCAATCGATACGATTGGAGTGATTTCAATGTCATCACCTGAATCTGATAAATCAAGATTCACCCAATTTTCATTCACAAATTCAGTATGACTTGATGGAGATTTATTACGACGTCGATTGCTTGTAACGACGAAAGTTACAAACAGTGAAAGAGAGCAAAAAGTAATCAAAACCGAATTCATCAATGCCCTGAATGTAGATTCATCGAGGTTCAACCACAGGCGAATTTCATCTAGCAATCCATGATCTGGATTTTCGGCAACCGGATCTTCAACCATCTTCCTAACCCGAAGACCATTGCTAGTCACATACGTGAAGTGAAGTTCACCAGAATCATCAGTGCGCCAAGCGGTGATAAGAACACCGCTCGTGATTCGATCTGATAGCCACATATCTTCACCTCCACTGAAATTTGAAAGTAAACCATAGTGGAGTTTGGGCCCGGTTGGAGAAATCGCATCATAGAGGATTTGAACCCCTCGATCTGTTTCGATGAGGGCAATGTTAGACAAACCTCTAGCAGGTGTACTAATTTTGACACCATCAATCCACGACGGTGGCGAGATTCGTGTAATCAATTTTGCATCGGCATCAGACCCTTCTCGCCATGCTGTGAAAATAGTTTCAGTGCCATCCTTATTCTCAACCAATACCATTTTCCCAGAGGTTGCATCATCACCGGCAGCAACATCGAAGGCCCAGTTCTGCTCATCGACATTGCCATGTGCATAGAACATGCCAAGGCGCTCCACACCGGTCGAATCATCGCGCAAGTTTTGATGTAAAATATGGATGTCTTTCTTTCCGATTTCAACTTGGATGGGAGGTGCAGAATGGGGATACATGTTGATGTCAAGAACGATGTTGCGCCTGATTTCCCAATCTTCAGGGGAAGCCGAAAGTGGCGATTCGGTATCTATCAGGAAGATTGATGTGAGGTCTTGGTAAGTTCCACCGGTTACCATATCTCGATGATAACCAGCAATCACAACATTGTCGTCTTTTTGATCAAGGCCCAATCCCCAATAAGTTCCCTCTGCAGAAAGAAGTCCAGGCATCTTATCTTGCCGAGGAGTCATTTGGCATGTACGATCTATTGTCGTATAGGATACAGTAGAGCGAATAAACGAGTTTTCATCGAGATAAGTACGTGTCCACACAACCGTAACAATCCCCTGGTAACTATTGACTGCGATGTCACCAATCCATTCATCTTCCAATTCCAAGCAAGTGTACAATGATTGATCGACAGCCATTCGATGCACGAATACTTTGGAACCTACAGAGGTGAACAATAGTGAATCCTCACCAAGGCCAGCAGATGCTATGATATTGTGAGCAGATTGGAGCGCCGGTGTTCGAGCACCAGATAGTGTGACATAATCTTGGACGACAACGAAATCTGCTGCATTGTTGTCAGAAACAAGATCTGAAGAAGTGATAATTGTCGCACGATATGAAATGCCTCTTGCATCGGAAATATTTCCTGCGAAATTAATGCTGGAGCTCATTTGACCAATGATTACTGTTCCATTGAATACGCCATACAACTCATATCCAAATTCATTCATCATGCTCAATTCAACTGAAAATTGTTGGGAATCTCTAGCCCCAAGGTTGTCTACCCTGATTGAAATCGTGTATGGTTCATTGGGACGAGGTATGGCAGGGGAAGTGGTCACTGCACCGGGCCGAATGGCCAAATCTACCCCATCAGGTCGAGGTTGGACCGGGAATGTTATGGTTTCGGAATTGTCCAAACGGTCTGTTTCAGCAATCACTTGACCCGGGTCGATGATTACTTCCAATTCTTGACCTCCACTAGCCATTGGATTCCAATAAAGTACAACTTCAACAACTTGGCCGGGTTCGATGAGGGGGATGGTTGCTTCACTGCGTTTGGTTCCTTGTTCCCTCAGATGTACAACAACCTCTTCCGCGTCAGCATCACCATTATTGCGGATGTCAGCCCGCACCTCGAGGAAAGTATTCACAAAGGCATCTTCAACTGGAATGCCATATTCTTCTACGGAAATTGAGCCGAATACAGAAAGCGCTGGAGCGGGGGGGTAATTGTCAACCTCAATTGATTTTCGAATCTCATCGGTTATCACAAGTGATTTGTCTACTCCTCGAATGGCAATTTGATGCATGCCATCATCAACTTCTGTTGAGTCCCAATTGAGGCTCCAACTTGCAGTGGTATAATCCGGTCTACTGACAGCATGTTCTTGCCATTCACCACGATCAATTCGCCATTCAATCATATTGTGTTCAGGGGTGAGGAATGTGCCACTGATTTCAGTCATCCCACTGATTGCCGATTGACCTGAGGGTTCAAGCAAGTTGAGTTCTTGGGCTCCTTGTCTAAACTTTACCGATGTGGTATTGGACCAAATTTGATTGTCCATAAGTGCTTTTATCTCAAAGAAAATTTCTTGGTCATATTGCCCATAATCTCTCCAATCCTCTACATCAAAATTTAACGTCCACTCTTCCTTTCCTGAAGCCGTCCTCCAGTCAAAAACCGGTTGTTGAACCCATTCATTTTGGCCACTGGGTTGATGCCAAAACCAAGCGCGAATGTTTACTTCTTCAACGCTTACTGAAGGTGGGGGGGTGACATTTCCTCGAATTCGATATGTTTCATCAACAATTATCCAAGATGAATTTTCGGGTGTTTCAATATTAACCCAGTCACAATTTTCTAAATTAGGACACCCTGATGCCGTTGTATTATTTGTTGGACCACCAGGATCACCATTGCCAAGTTCATTCTGTAGTGCCGAACCATCTACAATTCCAAATCCATATTTCTCATTCCAAACTGGATCTATGCTGGAATCATAGGGGTTGCCTCTGACCTCTGAATTTTCACGCAGTAATTGTCGGACATCATCCAAGTCTAAATCCTCGTCCATACCCAACATAATAGCAATCAATCCAC
>JAQXFF010000122.1 GCA_029250425.1 Candidatus Thalassarchaeaceae archaeon
ATCATATCGGATGGGCGAGCCACCGTTACCACGGATCCCATCAACCATGTCATCATCGATTTCGAACCAATCATTTAGCCAATCGCCATCCGTGTCATAATTGGTTGGATCTGTACCGTCTGCAATATTATCCCCATCAATGTCAAGATGCCACCAACCCCATACAAATTCACCCTGGCCAACATTTGGGAACCGGTCAAACGAACCCCATCTTCGCTCCCAATTATCAGTCCAATCTCCCCGACACATGGTGACATCGTCAGTTTCATCGAGGACCATGTAATCAATATCATTATCGAAGACAACATGAGCATACAAATCGTCAGTCATATTGATTCTATACATGCGGAAGTAATTGGCATAGATATCGTTCGGAGTACCCGTTTGGAGGAGGTATTCGCGCAACTGCCACCATTCAGTAATCTGTTCACCTTGATGTAGCAATGGCGAACCACGAACTTGGTTGGCACTCGCCAATGTTGTATTCCCATAAAATTCTTGGAAATTATTGTATGGAATGTAAAGGCATGTCGGGCCAGAACAGTCCCAGCCACCATCATTGTCTGGATCATCTGTAGCATCCGAGGGGTCGCGTGGGTCGAATGTGGCCCAAGTCCATTCCATATTTGGACGACCCAAATCAATTCCCGACACGTTCAGAGGTTTCTTGGTTGCACCAAAATCCTCCCAAACAACTTGGATGTGCAAGAACGATGACCAATTGTCATTGGACTCATTCCACCCTCGATCGTGTTCCCACCAATCAGGAAGCATGTCACCATCCGTATCATCATCGATGGGATTTGTACCAAACTTGTAGACTTCGCGACCATCACTGAGGGCCCATGAAAAGTCATAAGCGGTCGTAACACCATTGGAATCGGTGCGGACCTTTTGAGTCGCATCACCATCGGTATCATTTGAAATTGGCAATGTTCCTAAATTCCATTCTTGGAGATTGGTGAAAAACAAGGGGCTATTGCCAGGGGAAATCTGCTGACTTGAATCGTATGGAGAAAATGTTCTCAAATCCCATGAACCCTGCTGTGCAGGAATGTCGCCAGATGTGCGATCAAACCAACCGTCAGCATCCGGATCGTAATTAACATCGAGAGGATTCACTGGATTCAAACTCCAGCGCCAACTATCCATTGGGAGAGTTTCCGAATATCTGGAATAGCAGAATTCCCAACCATCGGGCATGGAATCCCCATCCGAATCTGGATGAGTCGGATCTGAAATTCCAATCAGACTCAGATTCCAATTGTCTGAATACGCTTCATTGATTCGCACCATGCGCTCACTACTCATCACATCCTTGGCCACAAACATATCGTATAGCTCACCACGGGCTGCAAATTCACTCATCCCCAATTCTTCGGAATGTGCAGTTATCGCATCGTCTCCGTAACTAACCAAACCAAATTCAACTGGGATGGTGAATCGTTGATCAAATCGGCCATAAATTCGAGCTTGGTATTCGGCTAGATTATCATAAGATTCATTCTCATCAATTTCACCATCACCATTACAATCCCAGGAATCATTATCAGAATCGAAGTCGACATCTGCTGCAGTGAGAGGATTCATTTCCCATTGATTGCCATCCAAATCCCATTCGGTAAACCAATATTCGTACCCATCAATCATTTGGTCACTATCTGAATCATTGTTGGTTGGGTCGGTGATTCCAATAATCGTTGAAAGTAGGGGCGGAGGAGGCACCGTTGGATTATTTCGCCAATCAAGGTACTGTTGAGAGGCAATCATTGCACGGTTGCCCTTTGCAAACAACATTGAATTAATCCTCTGCAAAAATGCATTTTCATTCTGGGCCATGGCCTCTTCCCACATGTGTGGAGCATCGGGTGGTGAAAGTCCACCATTGAGGGGATTTTGTTCAGTTAGATTGAGTTCTTGTAAATCAGTGAGGGCATCTTGATCTGCATCATAATGTCCATCGCCTGCAACCATTGGATTCAAAGTCCAAACCAAATCACTTTGATTCCACTGTGTAAAGAGGAGTTCAATTCCATCGTACATACCATCCCCATCGGTATCAGGGTTGTTAGGGTCACATGTTCGGCCACTCAGTGCGATTTGTTCAGGGCTGATGAATGCACCAAATGGTGTCATTGAACCGGCTTCATTCCAAACTTGGATCGAGGCGATATTTCCAACACCGAAAACATAGTACTGAGGGCTAGATTGGTCTGGATTTGTCTCTGTAAAATTCGAATCGATCGAATTGTATTCTTCCCAATTCGTCATCCCATCCCCATCGGGGTCGCCAAGAGAATCAAGTTCCATGACTGGGTTCAACGTCCAGCCGTTATTGAACACATCCCAGCGTGCAAAGAATACTTCCCAACCATCAGGCATTCCGTCTTGGTCGGTGTCACGACTGAGTGGGTCACTGGCACCCTGGTCTAGTAAAGGTGCGAGTGGTTGGTCATCAATCACTTCCTGGGTCACATAAAATCCAAACGATTCGGTTGCCGAACCATTCCAAGAATCATTGAATAATGATGTAGTGAATGGTAAGGAATTGCCATTTTGATCGACATCACCCTGCATAATCAAGGACGAAATGTGGTATTCCATCCAATTGGTATACATCTCATCTGGCTGAAGTACACCATCATGGTTGACATCATAACCATCTCCATCTGGATTGTTGCCTGCATCGGAACCGTTGAGGGGATTGAGGCCCTCTTGGGCAGATGACCACGAACAAGTGTACCTCGCTTCCCAACCATCTGGGAGCCCGTCTCCATCTGAATCGACAAGGTTTGGATCAGTATCAACCCAATTGGCTGCACCCTCAGAAGTTTCATTATGAGTATACAGGCCTTGTTCAAGTACGAATAGACGTATTTGTTGCCATTGGTATTCGCAGAGATTTGTCAGCCCATCTCCATCTGCATCATCAAACGCATCAGAGGGG
>JAQXFF010000349.1 GCA_029250425.1 Candidatus Thalassarchaeaceae archaeon
ACAACGAAGGGCTGGTCCTTTTCCCTCTCATAATCAAATACGCCATGCTTACCTTTGAGTTTGTAATTCTCTACAGCAATGATTGTACTCACAGTATCACCTCATTCCTCTCTTTCGTGAACCCAAATCAAATGATATCCGAATTCCGTCTTAACAAACCGATCAACTTCTTTGAGAGGCTGTTCAAAACAGGCGGCACTGAATTCCCGAACCATTTGGCGCTCGTGAAACCAACCGAGATCCCCGCCGCTTTGTCCACTTGGGCATGAGCTGTATTTTTTGGCCGCCTTTTGGAATGTTTTCAGAGGTTTCCTCGCGGTCTGAATTTCTGCAAGCAAGCGAACCGCATCAGATTTCTGACGTAGCAAGATGTGGCTGGCGTGTGCTCTACGTGCAGCCATACAATCATCCCCAGGCCAACCAAGCAGCGTAAGAACCGTAGATGATTCCACTGACTGCTAGAGATTCTTCGTTGAAGCGATCCATATCGTCATGGAAGGTATGATATTCCCAAGAACCGGACCCATAGCAGACGATTGCACGACCACGCTCATCACTATCTTGCTGTTGAATATCATAGACAAAAGGTCCGTGGTCAGAATTGTACGGCATACCATCACTCGCCCCTTTTGCTCCATCAAGGGTTTGCGTGTTGATTGTGTACCTGTCAGCCAAACCCTTCGGATTTTCTTGTTTGAATTGGTCAACAATTTGGTTGATGTATTTCATATCACGAGCGTCGTTACCAAACATCCACAGGCTGTTACCACGAGTATCAAGGTCAATATCGACATGGTTCATGTCTAGATTGATGTATAATCTAAGATTTTCTTGCAGTTGTCCAAGATAGGATGCAACGTAGGCTTTGGAGCCATGCAATCCTTCTTCCTCTCCACCCCATGTGCAGAACTTCATGGTGTAATACGGCTCACCTTTACTCTCCGCCATATTGGCGAATTGGCGAGCCAATTCGAGTACAGTGGCAGATCCTGATGTGTCATCTACGGCACCGGGTCCGTTGTAGACCGTGTCGTGATGCCCACCGAAAATAATCAACTCATCTGTTTGGCCAGGAAGAATACCGCAAGGAGCTTTGACATCACGCTCGCCTTGATTGTCAACATTCACAATCATTCGAATTAATCCTTCACCATTGACGACATCATCGCGAATTTGTTCCCCGGCTTGGTCACTGACCATCATGAATGGGATGCCGGGTGGCATGTTCTCAAATTGACTCGTATCGACCGATTTGAAGTAGGGGACACATCGACCTTCATCACCGGGGATTTTGCAATTGTTGGGTGGGTTTTCTCCCCCTGTTGGATCCCAAGTCACAAGGATGAGTCCATACAAATCATTCTCCTGTGCCTTGATGAAGAGTTGGGTGTTGCTTGAAACTCCTCCTTGCCCAAAGACCATGCCAATACTTGCTGAGGCATTCTCCCAGGTTCCGTCATCACTGGCATTGCCTAAATCGACAACAGGAATCTGGTCTTGATACTGGTAATCAGCTGACCCTGAATATCCTTGGAGGACAAAGTCAGTTCTGTGGGCAAATATCGTCTCTTGGCTAAAGGGGTCGGTTAACCCACAGGGGGGGAAACCGATTCCAGGCATACAAATCGATAGTATCGGCTCTTCTTGAATTTCAAACATTGGAACTGCAAATGAATTGGGTTCGATTGACAATCCAAAATCTGAGAAATTATCCAAATTGGATTGTGCTGCTGCGTGTTCAGAAGCCGAACCACTCATTCGACCCTGCCACTCGGAATCTCCCAGTGCGACTAAACCTTCAGCAAAGGCTCGTGCCTGCGCAGAATCGAAATCAATCAGTTCACCATCAAATTCGTCTTCTGAAAACCAGCCAACGATTGTACCGCCGAACAGAATGGCTGTGATACTTCCACCTACAATGAGCATCACAGTCACGGCAATGACGGGAACGGTTGCCCATGGAAACCGCTCTTGAAATGTGCTGGAATCGTTTACCGTAGCCACGGATTCAACAGAGGTGGATGGCGCGGATGGCGCTGACTTGTCATTCCAAATCAGAGCTGCAATACGTTCGTCTTTGGTTCGAGGCACATTGATGCCCCGTTCTTTGAGTATTTTCCCCAATTCAACGTGAGAATGGTCATCATATCGCATTTGAAGGCCTCCTTACAATTCACCATGCAACGTCGTCATTCTTCAAGGCACGGGTCTATTGTACCTCTTCACCGGTCCATCGCTTGCCAAGGGAATGTTCAATGCCCATTTGATCTAGTATTCGGGCAACTACGAAGTCAACAAGATCTTCGATACTCTGTGGGCCATGGTAAAATCCAGGGCTTGCAGGAAGGATAACAACACCCCAGTTGGAAAGTTTAGCCATATTTTCCAAATGGACGGTTGCATATGGGGCCTCACGCGGGACTACAATGAGTGGGCGGCGTTCCTTGAGTGCAACAAGAGCAGATCTCGTAACCAAGTTGTCAGAAATCCCTGCTGCGATTTTACCAATTGTCGTACCACTGGCTGGGCAGACAACATAATGAGCAATTTTTGCAGAACCTGAGGCTGAACGTGCAGCAAGATTGTCATTATCTTCTAGAGAAACACCGGGAATACTTGCCAAATCAGTCGCAGAGATGCCCAATTCAAGATCGAGGTTGATTGCTCCTTCACGGGTCACGATGAGGAGCACCTCCCATCCAGCATCAGACAATGCACGCAACAAGCGTTCTGCATACAGTGCGCCTGAAGCACCGGTAATCGCAACAACTGCCTCTGGCATTACTCACGCCTCAAGCAATTCCTTCTTGAATGCTTGTTAGGAACTGTGACAGGACTGGCATCGCCGCTTCAAATGATTCTGAATCTGCTCCCCAGGCGACCCGTAGGTAATCGCTTAGTTCAGCATGAAACATTCCCCCGGGTGTTGCTAAAAGGCCCAATGGTTGCCCATATTTGGCCAATGCTTGAACCGCATCCGTGCCAATTGAGAATGCACCAAATATGCCGAAAGGAGGCGGCGTCCATTCAATTCCATGAGTTTTGAGAACTTCCAACAACTTTGGGAGATTATTTTTTCTTGCCTCCCAAATCGCCTCAAGAGATTCGTCCAAACGCGGGAAAACAGCACCTGCGATGGCTACTGAAGGTGAACTGGCCATACCCTGCAGATTTTGGAATGCATGTTTTGCGTTCCGAATAAATTTAGGATCTCCAATAATCCATCCAAATCGCAGTGCTCCAAGGCCATAAGTCTTGGTTAAGGAGTTCACAGATATCGCATTATCTGAGCGCAAATACATCGGTCTATAGAATTCGGTACCTCTCGCCGCATCTAAATATACCTCGTCGGACACAATATTGACTCCTGCTTTTTCCGTGACATCGATTAACCAATCCTGATCATCCTCAGAAATCATCTCTCCAGTTGGATTCATGACTGGTGTGAGTACGATGGCCCCAACCTTCGGTAGGATGTCCAGGACTTCCTTGCGGTTCAGCGTCCACGGTCCTGAATTAGGCCCTCGATGGAAAGGGATGACTTCGCACCCTAGCAATCTAGCACATTGGGATACTACGGCGAAAGAGGGCATTTCCACACCCACAGCTCGAGGCCCATTTTCCGGTAGTGCTGCTAAAATTGCCAGGGAAAGAGATTGACAGGTTCCATGCGCAATACAAACACGGTCCAAATCTATATTGTGACGTTCTGCAACCCATTTTGCAGGGTTTCGGCCACTATCCCAGAATCCCAAAAGAGCCTCGGATTCCAAGTTAAAATCCCATGAATGTGCAAATCCAGATTGTGAAAGATCGTATGGACGATTCTCCTGAAGTCGAGGAACGTACCATGAGAGATAATCAACAGGTGGAATTTCATCACCGCTAACCGGTCCACCCAGTCGCGGTTCCACTTGTATCACCGTTGGTTAATTTTCGCCAATAGTCGCAACATTTCAAGGTAAATCCAAACTACAGTCACGAGAAGTCCGAAAACAGCACGCCACTCGAGTTTTTTTGGTGCCCCATTTTCAACGCCTCGCTCTATGAAATCAAAATCGGCCGCTAAACAAAGCGCTCCAAGTCCGATGACAAGCAAAGAAAAACCAATCCCAATCGGTCCACTGCCGTGGATATAGGGGATTTGAGGGCCTCCGACCAAAGCGAAAATGAGGGTGATCATGTAAACGAGGAAGACTGCAGACATGGCGCTGTATACAGCGATTCTGAAGTTATCATTCACATTGATGATGCCCATTCGATAGATGACTAACATCCCTCCAAATACAGCCGCTGTCAATAGGAATGCTTGGATTGCGATTCCAGGATATGCGGCTTCAAATAATGTGGTTATCCCTCCAAGGAATAGCCCTTGAAGAGCCGCATATGTGAGTACGGCAATTGGATTCTCTGCCAATCCTGTGAATAGCATCACAAAGAAGAATATGAATCCAGCAACCCATCCGACAACGCTCAGCATGAACGCCAACTCGGTATTTCCTGTGATGAATAGGCCAAAAACAGAGATTCCGCTGGCCATCATCACGAAGAATGTGAGCAATCCCTTTTCGGCAACACCTTCAATGGTCATCTTATCTTCAATCAAATCTTGAATCGTGAAAACCGAATCATTCAGTGCAGGGTTGCTCGTACGGTACATACAACTACGCAGAAATCGGTAGTTCTCAAGACTTCGCATCCAACCTGTTGATTGAATCTTGCATCGATAGTAGCAAGGCCTCGGTGATTTCGTCTGCTGCCATTTCAAATCCCAACCGATCCAGTGAAGTTGTGGTACCCGCACTAAGGCCACATCCGTCAAGGGCTTCGACTCTACCTTTCGGAGTTGCGAAGTTGATGGTAAAACCATGCCTAGAGACCCATTTTCTGAATGCCAAACCTACGGAACCGATTTTGGCCCCCTGTACCCAAACGCCTTGCATTCGTTCGTCGGTTCTTGCCTCTACATCCAGAATGGCTAGTGATGAAATCACCCATTGTTCCAATTTTGATGTGATGTGTTTGACATTCGCTTCCCCTTCTAAATCCCATTTGATAATTGGATATACAACCAATTGTCCAGGTCCATGCCACGTAATCCCCCCTCCTCGATCAACATCAGTTGTTGGGTAATCAGAAGGAACAACGACCTTGTCGCGGCGAGCAGCAGGTCCAATGGTAACAATCTCAGGATGACTGCAGATTAGAATGGTGTCAGGAATTTCATTCTGCAATCGTTGCTGTTGTAGTTCGCGCATCAGCAATTCTATTTTTGCATAATCTGTATGGCCCAATCGACGAACGTCAACTTCCCGTTCACCCGCCATGATGCGGGGTGGGGACGGCAGGGCATGAAGTCAATGGATTCAATAACAGGCTTTCAGAGCCAAGGATATGCTCCCTGACACATTGCACATGTTCGATAAGGAAGACCGCAAAGCATACTGTCGTGTGCTGGCTGCTGTTGCCCTAGCAGATGGACGTGTATCTACCGAGGAATTTGCCAATTACGAGTCGCGTATGGGGATGGCACTTCTTCCGCCTGAAGAGAGGGTCATTTTACGTCAAGAGTTGAAGCGTGGCCGTAGTTTCATCAATGCTGCTGATCACATGCATCCAGCCCATCTTCGAATTGCATTGCGTGATGCATTGTTGATGGCTGCTGCTGACGGACACTATGATGCGCGTGAAATGGATGTTGTCAAGGAACTCGCGAAAAAGGCCTCTTTCTCTGAAGCAGATTTGGAGGAACTATACGATTGGATTGATGAAGGCTGGACCTGGATGAAGAAAGGTCGTCAAGTCCTTTCCTTACCAGAGGATATCCACCACTGGGGAACGGTCTACGAATCCTAATCATACAGTGTGAATGGCATGCCCAAGAGTCTTGAGAACTCCTTCATGGAAGGATTCTGACATTGTGGGGTGCGCGTGAATGGTACCAGCAATATCTTCCAGCAGAGCACCCATCTCGAGTGCAAGGGTGAATTCACCAGACAATTCACTGACATGACTCCCTGTTGCTTGAATACCGAGAATTACATGATCACTTTCACGTGCGACTACGCGCACAAATCCTCCAGTCTTCTCAGCTTCCATTGTCAAAGCACGACCATTCGCCGCCAGTGGGAATTTCCCAGTGATGATTTCTTCACCGGCTTCTACAGCTTCATCAGGAGTCAGGCCAACACAGATGATTTCGGGTTCTGTGAATACGATTGCAGGGATTGCGACAGGATCGAAAGAACGCTTGTGCCCAGCAATAATTTCTGCCACCATTTCTCCCTGCGCACTGGCACGGTGAGCGAGCATGGGTTCGCCAGATACATCACCAATTGCATAAACACCCCGCATCGAGGTCTTACATTGGTCATCGATTCGAATGAATCTCTCATCAGCATCCATTCGGATTCCCATCTTCTCCAACCCCCATCCTCTGGTATTGGGTCGGCGTCCTACTGTTACCAGCACTTTGTCGAATGTTTCTGACTGCATTTCACCGTCACCATCTTTCCAAGTAAGTATGACCTCACCATCTTTGACTTCAGCTCCCTGAGCCAGGCAATTGACATGTGTCGTGACTCCATTCTTCCGCAACCATGTTGTCAATGGTCGGCGCAATTCGTCATCGAAGATCGCCAACACCTTGCTCAACCCTTCAATTACAGTGACTTCGGAACCCAGTCTACGCAGTGCGATTCCCAGTTCCAATCCAATGTAACCCCCGCCGATGACTGCAACCTTCTCTGGAAGCGCATCTAAGTCCAGCGCACCAGTAGATGAACAGATGAATTCTTCATCAAATTTCATGAATGGCAATTCAATTGGCGTTGAACCAGTCGCTAGTATGACATTCTCTGCTTCGATGTTGACCGGGCCATCTTTTGTCTCAACCGTACAATGCTTGGCATCTTTGAATGTAGCCCAACCTGATACGAGTTTCGCCCCTGCGTTTTTTAGCAGATGCTCCACACCTTTGTTGAGCTTAGTGACAATCCCATCTTTCCATGAGATGAGTTCCTTCATGTCCAGTGAGACCGCTCCGTCAATCTTCATCCCCATGTGGCCGTCCATGTGCTGGGACAGATGGTCCATTCTTTCCGCTGCATGAATCAGGGCCTTCGAAGGTATGCAACCACGAATCAAGCAGGTTCCGCCTGCTTTGTCTCCTTCGACAATCACTGTGTCTAGTCCAAGTTGAGCAGAGCGAATTGCCGCAACATATCCACCTGGGCCAGCGCCTACGACCAATACTTGGCAAGAAATATCTTCCATATTGACACCTCAGAGTATCGAGATTGGATGCTCGAGTAATTGCTTCAATGCTTGAACTAGTGCAGCTCCATCCGCACCGTCCACAACACGGTGATCCCATGATGAAGACAAATTCATCATTCTTCGAATCGTGATTTTACCATCGATGACAACGGCTCTATCATTCGCCTTGTGAACTCCTAGAATCCCAACTTCAGGATGGTTGATAATTGGGGTTGCGCCCAATCCCCCATCGCGACCTAGGCTGGTAATGGTGAATGTTGAACCTGTCAAATCATCTAGGCTGGCACTACCATCTCTAGCGGCGGTTGCGACACGAAGGAGTTCTGCTCCGGCTTCCCAAATTGTCTTTGCTTCAACATGTTTGACAACAGGTACATACAGGCCTCTGTCCGTTGTTGTAGCGATTCCAATGTTGATTGCACTGTGAAGGGATAGTATGCCATTTTGGTCATCGTATCGGCCATTACATCCACCATGTTCGCCTTGGAACAATTTAACAAGCGCCTGCATGATGAAGGGCAGATAAGTCAACTTTGGCTGATCCTCTGTGCGATTGGCGTTCATCCACTGTCTGAGTGCTTCAAGATCAGTCACATCTACTTCTTCGAAATACGAGAAATGTGGAATTGTAGTGTACGATTTGGTCATTTGCTCAGCGATTTTTCTGCGCAGGCCAACCACAGGGATTTCAGTCACACCTGTACGTTCTTGGCCAGGCATGCTAACGGGTAATCCACCTACAGTTTGTGGCCGTGTTAGATATGCATCAAGGTCTCCATGTGTAATTCGCCCTGCTGGTCCTGAACCAGTCACCTGCGAAAGTGCCACACCTTCCTCTTTGGCACGTCGACGAACAACAGGTGAAGCCAATGGTCTGCGTGAAGAGTCAGGAGCAGGGGTTGGTTCGCGGGCTTGGGCCGGTGCTGGCTTAGGTGCAGGAGTGGGGGCGGGAACTGGAGCGGGTGCTGGTTCAACAACTGGGGAGGGTGTAGGTTCAGCAACTGGAGCAGGCGTTGGTTCAGCAACGGGTTCTGGTTCAGCCGCAGCATTCCCATCACCATCAACCTCGAATTCGATCAGTGGGGCACCGACGGCGATCATGTCACCAATGGCTCCGTAGAGTTTGGTCACCTTTCCGTCTACCGTACTGCCGATTCCAACTGTTGCCTTGTCAGTCATGATGTCGACCATTTCTTGGTCTTCGACAACTGTGTCGCCAACCGCAACGTGCCAAGCGGTAATCTCTCCTTCGACAACACCTTCTCCAATATCTGGTAATTTGAATATATTTGTACCCATTTTCATTCCTCCAATGTGGCTTCTATAGCTTCTGTTATTCTGGCTTGACTTGGGAAGTAATCCCACTCCAAACTGTGCGGATAGGGGGTGTCCCACCCGGTGACTCTCTGAATCGGTCCTTCAAGATGCCAGAAACATCGCTCTTGGACCAACGACATCAATTCTGCACCAAAACCCGATGTTCTAGGGGCTTCGTGTACAATCACGCACCGCCCTGTCTTCTTGACCGAATCTTCAATTGCATCAATGTCGAGTGGTACCAATGTCCTCAAATCAATGATTTCAGCATCGATTCCATTTTTCTCAACTGCTGCACTGGCAACATGAACCATGGTTCCATAGCAAAGGATGGTTACATCATTTCCTTCTCTGATGGTTTCGGCTTTACCCAATGGGATGCTGTAGTACTCTTCTGGAACCTCCCCCTTTGGATGACTGTCCCATTTGACCATGGCTGCTGTGTGATCGCCATCAAACGGTCCATTGTAGAGTCGCTTGGGTTCAAAGAAAATGACAGGGTCATTGCTTTCAATTGAGGATATTAACAATCCCTTGGCATCATAAGGGTTGGAACAAATGACAACTTTCAGTCCAGGTGTGTGGGTGAAATAAGCTTCAGGTGATTGGCTATGATAATGTCCGCCCTTGATTCCACC
>JAQXFF010000147.1 GCA_029250425.1 Candidatus Thalassarchaeaceae archaeon
CAACAAAGCCAACCTTGGAGCCAATGCAACATTGGGGACAAGTTTGGCTTGCTTACATGCGGCCTCAAACGTGCACCAATTGCCGTTGTGGCGCTATCTTGGTGGCTTATCCGGTGGAAGTTTACCGGTGCCGATGATGAACATCCTCAATGGTGGAGCACATGCTGCATCCAACGTCGACGTCCAAGAATTCATGGTCATTCCTCACGGTTTTGACCATTTCCCAGAAGCACTACGCGCAGGTGTAGAAACTTATCATTCCCTCAAATCTGTTCTCAAGGAGAAAGGATTGCTTGGAGGCGTTGGAGACGAGGGTGGTTTCGCACCAAACCTTCCCAAGAATGAGGAAGGCCTTGCGTTGTTGGTTCAAGCAATTGAGCGTGCAGGATATTCTCCAGGCGATCAGATGTCAATCGCATTGGATGTTGCAGCCCAAGAATTTCATCATGCTGACGGGTACCATATCGATGGACGAATCATTGACGGGGAGGCACTTGGTGAATTGTATTCAGGATGGATTGATGAATACCCAATCGTCTCAATTGAGGACGCCTTTGGAGAAGATGACTGGGCCAGTTGGGCACGCTTCACCAAGAACGATGGTCACAGAGTACAGGTTGTTGGCGACGATCTCTTTGTGACCAATATGGATCGATTCGCACAAGGGATTGAGATGGGTGCCGCGAATGCCATTCTCATCAAGCCCAATCAGATTGGAACCGTGACCGAGACCCTTGAGTGCATCGAAATGGCAAAGGAACATGGTATGGGGACAGTGATCTCTCATCGATCTGGTGAAACCAGTGATGATACCATCTCAGATATTGCCGTTGGGACGCGCGCTGGCCAAATCAAGACGGGTGCACCCGCACGTAGTGACCGTACAGCGAAGTACAATCAATTACTCCGAATTGCCGAGCAGTGTCCGGAATATACCCAACTTTACTGAGAGTTCAACCAATCACTCAGTCGTTTGAGTCCTTCTTTGATGACATCATCTTCAGCAGCATATGAGAGTCGGATGAATCCTTCTCCACCTGGCAAAGATTCCAATGGAATCACTTGCACCTCGGCTTCTTCTAAGGCCCGTTTTGCAAATGTGGTCGCATCCATACCGGTCGCAGTAACATCGACCATGACATAGAATGCACCTTCAGGTTCACTGGCATTGAGTGTAGGAATTCCATTCAGAAGTTCCATCATGAGTGCACGGCGACGGATGTAGTCTCCACGGAATTTAGCGACAGCATCCCAATTGTTCGCCGCCTCTTCAGCAGCTGGCATCAGGAATGCAGGGATGTGTGAACAAGTGTTCCCTTGTAGTCGACCCACTACCTTTGCAACAGATGTGGGGGCTGCAAAGACGCCCACTCTCCACCCTGTCATTGCGTGAGTCTTACTCGGTCCAGTGACAGTAAGTGTCCGTTCAAAGCCGCCTTCAATCGCTGCTGGAGCAATATGCTCCGTATCATTCCAAATCAGTTCGGTGTAGATTTCATCAGAGATGATCCACAGGTCATGTTTGATGGCCAAATCCACGAGACTCCTCATTTCTTCAGGTGTGTAGACTGCACCGGTTGGGTTGTTTGGGCTATTGATGAGTATTGCACTGGTTCGAGATGTAATTGCTGCAGCGACATCACCTAGATTTGGGTGGAATGATGGTTGTTCACATTTGACGAGTACTGGTGTTGCACCGATTATTTCGACTTGTTCAACATGGGTTGGCCAAGACGGAGCCATCAAAATCACTTCATCGCCCGGTTCAGCCGCGACCATCATCGCATAGAGGAGTGCTTGTTTTGCACCAGGTGTCACGACAATACCATCATCTTGCACGGGAATATTCCATCGTCCGCGTAGATATGATGCCCAGGCAGCACACAAACTCTCACGGCCTTCCCCGCGAGTATAGTGTGTATCTCCCTCTTGAATTGCTTTGATAGCAGCATCAGAAATAGCACTCGGCGTATCGAATGCAGGCTCACCAACTGTTAGTCTAACTACACCTTCAGGAGGTGGTGCAAGGAAGGCTTTGAAGCCGCCACGGAGATTCACCAGATGCTCTGGAATGTTCGGCATGGTCCCACCCATTGTCCCTAAGGGGCAACCTTTCCACGCACCAATTGGACTTGAAGGTGCTGATACAGATTATGCGATTGAACATGCTTCACGCAGTGATATGTAACTCATGGCTGTTTCAGCAGTCCAATGCATTAGAGGCCCATCCATGGCAAGTCTTGAGCCATTCCCCCCTGTTAATTTTTCATCGAGGTGTACAGCTTGTACCAGATGATCATGACCCAAAACCAGCGCCTTCTCAAGTATACCAGTGGCAATACTCAGAGTCTCTTTGTCAGTAATGGACCAATAGGCATCCCAAGGATGGGTATGAATCCAGAGTTGAAATGGGATTCGTGAACCAGCAGGGGGCGACAGAGCCACTCTTCCGGTTGAACCAACGTCCACCCAGATTAGGCCCTGCTCGTCAAACAATACGCTGACTTCGCGTTTGAGAGAGTCAGCTAGATTCCAAAGGCCTTGCCAATCTTCTTCAGTTGCATAGAAGGCAATACTCTGAATAATCGCATCAGCACGAAGGTCACTTTTCCGTACCGCACACTGCACATCATTTTTTGGATGAAGGCGGGGTAAAACAGATTCCCGAGGGGTTACTGAAATTGTCATTCCTCCTGCACCTCAACGAGTCTAGGTAAGGGTAGTTCACCCATGTGTATCGTATAGGTGCGACCAGGGGGCACTAATGAAAAGCGTAGCCATTGTATTATCCATTGAGCACCATGCGCTGCAGCAAGAGCAAACCCAAACTGGATATTCCCGGTTTCAACCGCATTCTCATGTTGACAACTAGCAGATTTACCAGGTGATAATTTTGGGAAAAGACTCAGGACTTCAATCTCATCGAGATTACTCCACATCAAACACCCATCCCCTGTTGCTCGTAATTCTAACCAGTTGCTTGCTTTCTCACGAACCAATTGTCTTGGCTCTT
>JAQXFF010000156.1 GCA_029250425.1 Candidatus Thalassarchaeaceae archaeon
AATGGATTTCATGCACGACGGCTGCCCACAACTCAACCTTGAGAGTGAATGGAAGCAACCCGTACATGATGAGCCGAAGTACCCGGAAAGCAATGCTACTGACATGGGCCAAATTCTCGAGAGGATTCTCGCAAGGCCCAACGTTGCCAGCAAAGAATGGTGGGTTCGACAATACGACCACGAGGTCATCGCACAATCAGTCATCAAACCATTCTGTGGTGTGAACCATGATGCACCGGGTGATGCAGCCGTCATCGCTCCACTACACGGAGATACCCGGGGGGCCGTCGTATCCTGCGGTATTGTCCCACGATATTCAGACATCGATGCGTATGCAATGACTGCTGCCAGCATCGATGAAGCGGTTCGAAATGCAGTTTGTGTTGGTGTGGATTTGGACAAGATTGCAGGACTGGACAATTTCTGTTGGCCCGATCCTATCGAAAGTGACAAAACGCCTGATGGACGATTCAAACTCGCCCAACTGGTCCGCAGCAATCGCGCACTCGACGATGTCTGTAGAGCCTACAACCTACCCTGTATTTCTGGAAAAGATTCGATGAAAAACGATGCGAAACTCGATGGCAAGAAAATCAGCATTCCACCCACACTACTCTACACAGTCCTCGGCGATCACCAAGATGTTCGTAAAGCCGTATCAAGCGACTTCAAAGACAAGGGCGACCAGATTTACCTTCTTGGAGAAACGCACCAAGAGTTGGGGGCAAGCGAACTGAGTTACATGCTTGCGGAAGAAACAGGTGGTGGTATCGGCAACGACGTCCCACAAATCGACACCACTCGAAACCTCACCCTCTACCGAGCCCTAACATCTGCCATGAGCAAAGGATTGGTCCGTAGCGCACACGACTGTAGTGATGGCGGACTCGCGACCGCGGTCGCAGAGTGTTGCTTTGGATGCGATGGTGCAACCACAATCAATTTGGATGGATTGGTCACCGATAACACAGATCTATGGGCAGTATTGTTCGGTGAATCGCTCGGCAGAATCTTAGTTACTGTGAAATCTGAAAACATATCAGAATTTGAATCAGCAATGGCTGGCAATGCAGTGGCACACATTGGTACAGTGGACGACAAGAAAACCCTCCAATTCGAACTTGAAGGGGAACCCGTTCTCAAAGCACCCCTATCCAAACTACTCCATTCGTGGAAAGACACACTAAACATGGGGGGTGAACACTGATGGTAGCCACCGTCCGAGTTGCAGTGTTGTATGGGTTCGGCATCAATTGCGATCACGAAACAAAAGCCGTGTTTGAAATGGCAGGCGCAGAGGCCGAGAGAATCCACGTGAATGAATTGGTCAATGGTGACAAGGATCTAGCAGACTACCACATCATGGCTGTACCTGGCGGCTTTTCTTTTGGGGATCATTTAGGCAGCGGCCGTCTTCTCGGCAACCGTTTGCGTTTTGGGATTCGAGAAATGGTCCAAGATTTCGTCAAATCTGGAAAACTTGTGATTGGCATTTGCAATGGATTCCAAGTTCTCGTCAAGATGGGGCTATTGCCTGGTGACGAGGAAGTCAGCTTGAGTCAAACAGCCAGCCTCACCCTGAACAATACTGGCCACTATGAA
>JAQXFF010000350.1 GCA_029250425.1 Candidatus Thalassarchaeaceae archaeon
TTTTTAATTCAATTATTAATCAATTAGTGTTAATTACTTCCGAAGGCCTAACTTCTTGGCAATCATTGCTAGAGGATCATAATATTCAGTCAACTCGTTCCTTCAAGGGAATGATTGCATTGTCGGTAATATTGATTCCAGCTGGACATACCTCTGTGCAACATCTTGTGATGTTGCAATAACCCAAACCAAAATCATCTTTGATCATCTCTAATCGACCACCTTCATCCATGGGATGCATCTCAAGGTTGGCCAAGCGTACAAAGAAGCGTGGCCCTGCAAACTCATCGAACAATTGGTGTTCTCTCATTACGTGACAAGTATTTACGCATAGCATGCATTCGATGCAGGATCGAAATTCTTGAACTCTGTCTGCTTCAATTTGATCAAATTTCCAATCCATTTCTTCTGGACCTTTGAGTGGAGGGATTGTTTTGTTGAGGTCATAGGCCCATTGAACATCAGTAACTAGATCCTTTGTGAGGGGAAATGCTTGCATCGGTTTGACAACTACAGGAGTATCATCAGGTGTTTCTTCCATGATATCTTCCATTCGTGTCATACACATCAGTCGTGGTTTACCATTGACTTCCGCACCACAAGAACCGCACTTTCCTGCCTTGCAATTCCATCTACAGGACAGATCTGCTGCATGTTCTGCTTGGATTTGATGAATGACATCGAGAACGACCATGCCTTCATCCATCTCTACCGTATAATCGACCATTTCCCCAATGGGCACACCGTCCCTATCAGGTTCGCCTCGGAAGACTCGGAATGTTACATCATCAGTCATTTCATTCATCCTCCTCGTGTAAATCATCAGCATCTAGCAATGCCTTGAGTTCGTCAGGAATTGGAGGGTATTTCACGTGACTCAATTCCATCTGGCCTGAATCATCCATGACGATGACGCTGTTGATTTTACCCCAATGTGAATAATCAGGTGTAGGGAAGTCCAATCGAGTATGACCTCCACGGCTTTCTTCACGAGCAAGCGCTGCCATAGCACACATCTTGCTGATGTCAATCATCGCTCCAATTTCCAATGCTTGATGCCAACCTGGATTGTAGATTCGAGTTCCGCCAGGGGATGTAAGAACCTCTCGCGCACGGAAGGCTTCCAATTCTTCGAGTGCCTCTTGTAATTGGTTTCCTTGGCGAATGATTCCCACCTTTTCTTGCATCAATTCACGCAAATCTTCAACCACCTTGGCAGGATTTTCCCCACCCTCACGAGAAAGAGGCGCCAATGTTTCAGTGATTACTCGATCAATTTCAGCTTGATCTAATTCGGCGTAGCCATCCATTTCTGCAGCTGCTTCAGCGGCATATTGCCCAGCCCGCTTTCCAAATGTAATCAGATCAGATAGAGAATTGCCACCCAATCGATTGGCTCCATGTAGTCCCGTAGCAGCCTCACCAGCAGCATATAATCCGGGGATGGTAGACTCTTGTGTGATTGGATCAACCTTGACGCCACCCATCACATAGTGTGCTGTAGGGCCAACTTCCATAGGTTCCTTGGTAATGTCAACAGCAGCAAGTTCCATGAATTGATGGTACATCCCTGGTAACTTCTTCTTGACTTGTTCTTCAGGTCGCCAAGATATGTTCAGATAGGCGCCACCGTGTTTGGATGCTCGTCCAGCTTCACGCTCAGAATTAATGGCCTTGGCCACAACATCTCGAGTTAGAAGTTCAGGTGGGCGTCGAGCAGTGGGCGTTTCATCAGCTACAATCGAATTCACCCAATCCATGGCTTCTTCTTCAGTATCTGCAAATTCTTCACGATACATTTCAGGCACATAGTTGAACATGAATCGTTCACCTTCTGAATTGGTGAGCATACCTCCTTCGCCCCGAACACCTTCAGTGACGAGGATACCACGGACACTGGGTGGCCAAATCATTCCAGTCGGGTGGAATTGGACGAATTCCATGTCACCCATTTCTGCTCCGGCCCAATAGGCGAGGGCGTGCCCTTCACCGGTATATTCCCAAGAACCTGAGCAAACAGCCCAGCAACGAGTAATTCCACCCGTTGCCAAAACAGTTGTCTTTGCTTTGAATACGTGAAGGGTACCATCAACACGGTTGTATGCAAAGCACCCTGAAACACGTCCATCACTCTTGAACAAGTGTCGAACAGTATACTCCATGAATACCTCCATCCCAGTATGAATACCACGTTCTTGGAGCGTGCGAATGAGTTCCAAACCGGTGGCATCACCAATGTGTGCCAACCGCGGGTAGGTGTGTCCTCCGAAATTTCGTTGATTTGTCAAACCCTCAGGAGTTCGATCAAAGATTGCGCCCCACTGTTCAAGTTCACGAATCCGGTCAGGACTTTCCTTGGCATGAATCTCAGCCATTCTCCAATCTCCAAGGTACTTTCCACCTTTCATGGTATCTCGGAAATGGGTTTGCCATGAATCTCGAGGGTCCTTGTTAGCCAAGGCTGCCGCAGCACCACCTTCTGCCATGACTGTGTGTGCTTTTCCTAACATTGATTTGCAAATGACTGCAACCGATGCGCCTTGTCGTGTCGCTTCAATCGCTGCACGAAGACCGGCGCCGCCTGCACCAATGATCACAACATCGTATTCATGGACGGTGTAATGATCAGGTTCTTGCCTACGAACAATTTCATTGTGATACTCCAAAAGTGATTCATACGAAATTTCAAACACCTCCCCACAGAATGTAATCAGTCCAACCAAACATTGGGTCGGTGCATGCATAGATGTAGAAATCTGTAAACATCACCCAGAATAATGAATACAGGGCCCAATCTTTGTGATGTTCGTTTAATTTAGTACTCAACTTCCATAATTTATATTTGATGCGAGCTATACCTGACGATGTCCAATCATTTGAACCTCCGCCGACAATATGGCGGAATGCATGACAACCAAGTGCGTATCCGGTGAGCATGAGGACGTTGATTAACAATACAAAGGTACCAACAGTGATGCCGTAACTGTGAGCATGAGTAATGGGGTCGTGGAAGTTGATAGAAAGCCAAACATCGTATGATAAAAGAGGCAGATATGCCAACGCTGCATACAAGAAGTAACGGTGTAAATTCTGCACGATGAGTAATCCAGTTTCTCCCTTGTAAGAGTTCCACGGTTTGCTAACCGCGCAAGCAGTAGGATGTTGGAAGAAGGCGCGATAGTACGCCTTACGATAGTAATAGCAAGTACCTCGGAACCCTGCAGGGAAGATTAGGATGAACATGGCAGGTGATAACCACCAGATCGCTTCTGGCATCCAGCTATATTCATCGGGTATGATTAGAGGGCTAAACAATGGACTCAGAACATGGCTGCCATTACTTTCGATGGCCATAGTCTGTTCTCCAGCTGAGCGACCAAACTCAGAAAATATCCAAAAATCAGCCTCCATAAAGCCGCGCCAAGTTGCATACACGACCATGATTCCAAGATAGACGGCCATTGCAGTGGGCCCTTTCCACCATGCATCGATACGGTCGGTTCCACCGAAGCCTTTCTTCATAGGCAGCGGTATCTTGTCCCCCATATTCTGTGCCCCGCACCCATTGTCGATGGCCTACCCACCATATACTTCGCTGCGAACCCCATAGGGGTTCATATCTCTCAAGGGCGTGCCAATTTCATGTACGACGATATACTTTCAATTTGTACAGAGTGTGGCTTTATGCCCGGAGCCTTCTTTCCTGGAATGAAGTGTCCTGAATGTGGTTCAACCATTCTTTGATGCTATATTGCTCTAAGTCCATTTCATAATCCAGTGCCATGTCGCGGTTCTATGAGTCGCCAATTGACCGCCTTTTTCCTAATCTTGATATTGATTGTTCCTGGTTGTTTACAGTCAAGTGAAAACGAGGCCATCGACAATGGTGAACCCGATATTCCCGAAGTGACATTGCCCACCGTCATCGCAGTGGACCATACCACTGGATGTGACAACCTCAATCCGCTTCACTGTATGCTACCCTTCCCCTCTGATGCATTCTTGATTGAAGATAATTCAACTGTAACTGGACTTCGAGTAAACTATGCAGAAAACACCTTGCCCGTATCTGGTTCACTTTCCAATTCTGATGAAAATGTCCAAATTGAATCCCTCAACTTCCTCGATGGAATGAGCCCTTCAACCCAAATTATGACTGCGTTCAGTACTCTACCCAATCTAACCGGTGTCGCAGATCAATATTCAATTGGTGTTTCGATGGAAGAAGGCCACGCAACCACCCTCCTCAACCTAGACACCGGTGAGAAAGTAGCCCATTGGGTGGAAACCGACGCAAGAGCTGATGATGATTCAGCAGTGATTGTTTTCATCCGAACTCTGCGCTCAATGGAACCCAATACGGCCTATGGGATTGGTATCTCTGGACTGGGTGTCACATCTTCAGTTGCGTTCCAAGCAATTCTTGATGGTCATCAAACGGATGCCCCTGATGTTGAAGATCGACAGGAATCCATGGCAACCCTAATTCAGGCCCTCAATGCATCCGGTCACGATGTCGAGAACCTCAAGGATGCGTGGCAATTCCACACAGCATCCCTTGATTCAATTGTAGGACCCACATTGTCCATGCGTACTGATGCTTTGGAACGATTGGGCGATGGTGGAATTAATTGCACTGTAGAAACTGTTGACGATGATTGGATGGATGATACAGATATGGATTTCCGTCGTATTACTGGAACCTACACTGTTCCACAATATCTCGAATGGCAGAATCCACCAAGCAAAATCAGTACCGATGCCAATGGTACACCACAATTTGTTGAAAACGCTGAGATCCCGTTCACGCTTGTGATTCCCAAGGTATTGGCTGAAAATAATGAAAGCGGCCCCCTTGTTGTATTCGGTCACGGTTTCTTGGGTAATGGACGAGATACGGTCTCAAGTTGGGCAATTGGTTGGATGGAAGAATACGAAGTGGCAATGGTAGCTACCGATATCTATGGCTGGTCTGGTTCTGACATGGACACAGTCTTCATGGGTCTAGCGAATCCGGAGTACTTCGAACATCAATCAGATCGCCTCCAGCAGATGCTGGTCAATCAAATGGCACTGGCGCGTACATTCAAGGGCGTTTGTAGTGACTTAGCGGAACTACATTACAACGGAACCAACTTGGTTGACAGTTCAGATGTTCATTACATGGGTTATTCGCTGGGCGGCATCTATGGTGCCAGTATCACAGGATTCTCCCCCGATATTGATCGTGCAGCCCTATGGGTTGGAGGTTCAGGATTTTCAACGTTCATTGAACGAAGTACAAATTATGCATCTTTTTCAGACGGATTTATCCTACCACAAGCCTATCCTGATCGAAATGATCGAGCTCTACTCATTGCTGTATGCCAGCAAATGTGGGATGCTTCAGATGCTGAAACTTGGTTGCGATTCGCAGAAAGTGGCTATGGTGAAATTCAGCCATTCAATATTCTTTCAACCATTTCAGTGAATGATGCTCAGGTCCCAGGGCTTTCTTCTGATCGAGCTGCGAGAACCGCAGGTATTCCAATGCTAAACGGTTCGATGATGAGCCCATATGGCATCGATGTAGTAGATGGTCCAATCACGGGCTCTGCAATCGTCTATTGGGATGGCAATTACGATTCAATGCCGGATACCAATGCCGCTCCACCACTTGGTGATGCAGGAAAGGCACACAACGAAATCGCCCCCATCATTCAAGTCAATTCAATGGTCGAAGATTTCCTATTGACGGGCGTAATCAATGACACATGTGGTGGAAGTTGCACGTTTGATTACAATACCGATCAAGCAAATTGGGGTTAATGCCATCTTCGGGAATTAACTATCACTGCTTGATTCAGCAAATGTTTTCTCTTCGACCGGATTGTCAATCTTGCAGGTTTTGACCCCCATCGCCGAATAAAATGGGCAATGGCCTGCTACTGATGTGGTCACACTCCAGAGGCCAACAATAAGGAAAATCAGTTCCCATTGCGCACTCGATACATAGTCGAATACCACAAAACCAAGTCCACCGATCAATCGAACGACTCGGTCTCCTAATCCTAGATTCAATCAATCACCTCATACCTTTGCAAAAATTCCACTACTCATGTCGAATGGTTGGAAAAGACGCTTCCAAGGAAGGTGCTCCAAACCCGCCATCACGAACATCTGGTCGATGACCGCAATCGGTGCCATTCGAGGTGCTGTACCAGCCACGTATCCATCAATCCAACCATGCACTTGTTGTCGAATTGTACCGGAGATGGTGTTTGGCAATCGCCCTACTGCACGACGAAGGGCACCTGCAACATACTTTTTCTTCACGATTGTGTTCATATGCATTTGAGCTGCTGTAATGTATTTCAGTGCCAATTTTTCGATGTGATCTTCATTGGATTGAGATATCAATCGACCCAATTCGGCGGGCGCATTGGGTGAACGACTTTGTAACAACAGTTTGTGTTCAGCATGGAATTGCTGTAGTGAACTGGTAGTCCATCCTTCTTCATCTCGCTGCCACCAGCGGTTCATCATGCCGACCCGTGCAAAGAAATTCTCCAATTGCAATGGGTCGTTGAGACGGCCTTCTTCGATTGCTGGAATTTGTGGGTTAAGATTTGTGAAGACCATTGCGAATAGACCTTGCCCATCCCGTTGTGGATTATTGTTTTCGTAAACTTTGACCCTTTCGATACCACAACTCGGTGAGTCTTTCTTGAGAACAATTCCAGAGATTTTCTGATGCATCAATGCATCCGATTGCAATTCAGACCAGGAAAGCATCGAATCGGTCAGATCATTTCCAGAAACTGGTTCAATCAAATGGATTTTACCTTTTTCTCGCACAAGGCGAATTGTTGGTCGTGGAGTTCCCAGCCCAATCCCCACTTCAGGACAGATTGGGACGACTTCGATATGTTTGCTAACACTTTGCAGTAAGCGGTGGTTGCAATGTCCACCATTGTATCGAACATTCTCTCCTAGAAGGCAGGCAGACACTGCAATTTTGGGCGATTTTGGTTCTTGCATACCCATAACAATGCGGTTCCACTTATAGAGAGTGGTTTACGGGCAAGGTCAGTATTCTACAGGTTCTGGGCCTAAATCTCTCCATGGATACCACGTGGCTGCGGTTCGATGTGGTTGCCATTTTTCACCACTTTGCCTCTCCCCAATAGGTGGGTGGGGTTTTCAAATCATCACCATGGATACTTGAGATTCCAAAGAATTCCGTCATTGATGATAACCTGGATGCCGAGCATCACGGCGCCAATCACTGGCCAAATCGAATCCGATGCAACGTTTTGCTGATGCGCACCCCAAGCAAAAAGACCGAGTAATATATTGCCAAGACAAACCAACCACAAATTGCCTATGACCAACCATTGTGTCCAATTCCCATCCGTTCGTATGTGAAGTGCGGTCAATTCCAACCAAAGCATAGATGGGATCGTGACCAATAAGAAAGCGAGTAACAAACGCGAGTTACCACCTGAATCACCGTTGCCCCAAGGCCACTGTACCGTATCCACGACTGCAGCATCCCATCGGTAAAGGAAAAACCACCACGTCACTAGAAACCCTGTTGCAGCAATGAACATACAAGTGACATTCAATGTCCGCCACGATTCTGGGATTCCCCCCCACAGATCATTGGGACTCGACATTCTTGACAGACCGAATACATAGGAAGCCAAAACCAATGGTCCCGTGATGTACAACGCTAGTCGAACGGTTTCGCGAG
>JAQXFF010000159.1 GCA_029250425.1 Candidatus Thalassarchaeaceae archaeon
GGAACTGAAGGAACCCACCCCTGGTCACAGGGTTTTCCATTAACTACTCCATTGGAAAAATTCGGGGGGCCATCCCTTCCAGCAAATGTCAATGTAACTCGGGAAGACCGATTCTACCCGAAGGCTTGGGGTCATCCAGAATTACGTGAGGCTATCGTCGATTTTTACAACTCAAGATATGATTCAACCATAACTCCGGAGAATGTGATGGTCTTCGCGGGTGGAAGGCCAGGAATCTATACTGTGATGGCCTTCCTAAAAAATCACATCAAGGTCAGAATCGGCAACATAGAATGGCCTGCTTATCTCGACATCCTAACCCAAACAAATACCGAATACGAAATTGTTCCATTCACCAAAGAGAATAATTTCCATCCGAACAATTCGGAGTATTTTGATCGCGAAGGGGTTAGTGATGGGATTGGTTTGATGCCCGTAATCTCAAATCCTCAAAATCCATCTGGACAAACTCGTTCGGGTGATGAATTACGAGAACTCATTGAGATGGCAGAACAGTCTGGCAACGGCATTCTACTCGATGAAGCATACGAGATGTTCCACGCCCCATCTGTAAGTGGAATCGAATTTGTTCAAGACCTTGACAATAGCAATGTTTTCCTTGCTGGCGCTTGCACCAAAGGATTGCAATCGCCAGGAATACGAATAGGCTGGATAATCGCAAGTAAGACCAATATCGAGACTATGGCGAATTACTCCAGTTTTGGAATGGGAGGAGTCAGCCACCTTTCACAAAACTATGCGGTGATGCTTCTTGAGCCGAATCGAGTGAAGAAGGCCCGCTCTGCTGTCGAGCAACATTACAATTGGCAACGAGAACGATATGGAAAGGCATTCGAAGATATGGGGCTTGGAGTCTACACCGGTAACGGAGGCTTCTACCATTGGCTCGAATTGCCGGAAGGAATGACTAGTGATGAGTTGAACAAGCGATTGTTCAAACGAGGAGCTGCAATTCTTTGCGCCAAGGATTGTGATATGGCTAGACCTCACTCAAAGGATCCAAGTTACCAAACACCATACTCTCGATTCTTACGGTTTTCCTTTGGGCCTTTGTTACCAGAAACCTTCGAATCGGACATCCAACTCTTTGGTGAAGTGCTTGAAGAGTACAAGCAAGACGCTGGAATAAATCAATGAATTCTATTTTGATGTGCGACCGCTACGCGGTCGAATCGGGAGCCGCATTGTAGACAGCGTAGGAATGCAAAGGCGGAGTGTATACATGGACATTTATCAGTTCGTGTTCCGTATCATTTGAAACCCGATGAATGTCGGGTTCTTCAGCTGCACAGACTTCCCCAGGTTGGTATGTGCGAACCTCAACCGGGTAAGCAAGACCTTCACTATTCAATTCGTAAATCGTCTCTGTAGAGACGCCATCTACTATTCTGAAAGCACAATCGGAACCAACATGATCGTGAATCGATGTTTCTTGACCTGGTGTCCAACAAATTGCGACGAGTTCGTAGAACTCGGTTTTCTTGATGATATTTCGCTGATAACCTTCATCGGCGTAGCCGATGCATTCCTTCAGTGCTACAGCATTGAAGTCGTTTCCAGTAAGGTGCTCGGCAAGCTCAGATAGTCCTGGACGACGATCTATGGAGTCTAGCCACTCGACCAGGCCTGTAAGGCCTGAACATTCTGAAAGCAGATTTTCTCGAACCTCTGGTTCGAGTGAGAACTGCACGACCATGGTTCTGAGAGAAGGGGTCGACTCATGACCATTCCTGATTCGGTGCGTAGCACCGATGAATGTAAGAAACACTCGATGAACTGTGAGTTATCAGGTGTAGTTCACAACACCGGCATTCGGAAAAATGTAATGAAATTAGGCTGTATTTCCGGTTTACGTCAGTTTCGATTATATAGTCACCGAATAGCGCGAGAACGCTCACTAAGGTGAGGAGGAATAAAAAATGGATACAAAAAGTTTGATGAACGAAATGGGCGGAGCATTCGCCGTAACTTGGTTGGTGTTTGGTGTTACCACTGCAGGCGCAGATGGCCTCGGTGTTAGTGGCCTAGGACTAGCCACACTTGGTGGAATGTTTGCTATGGGAATAGCCTGGATGGCTTTCAATGGAGCGCACATCCTGCCACCTGTGACCTGGATGAACATAATGACGAGTGACATGAGTGACCAAGACATGTGGATGAACAATGGATTGAAGTTAGTCATGCAGATAGTTGGAGCTGCTGTAGCTCTTGTACTGATGGCAGAAGTGCTAGAAGTAGAAGGTATGGTTGATTATGCAACTGCTTACCCTGATGGGCAAGATGCATGGAAATTTGAAGCAATGTCGGTTGCTGGTCTAGTTGCTGCTGGTGCGGTACTAGGTCACATCAACAGTAAGGTGGACAATGATTGGGCAATGCCTATTGCTGTAATGGCAATGGCTGGACTAGTCAACTTCGAGTCCGCTGCAGACATGGCTTCAATGGTCATGAATGA
>JAQXFF010000160.1 GCA_029250425.1 Candidatus Thalassarchaeaceae archaeon
GGAGTTGAAGACAATATCATCTATATTCTGAGTATATCTTCTGTCATTAAAGAAATCAACTCAAGTGCACCCCGGGTTGCCAATTCATTCGTCCAAAATGCTGGCGAGGCTTGTCCACTGCAGGGAGCGTGCACATGGCTGGCTGAAAATGCCAGTGCTCAAATTCAGCAGTACGCCGATATTGTGGGCGGATACAGTATCCCTGAAGATCAAACTAGGATTAACCAAATTATTGGTGAATTGCCAGAAAATGCCCGTGACAAATTGGTTAGAGATGTCGGGAAAACCGAAAATGATACGTTGGTTAGTGAAGAAAGTGACTTTGGCTGGAATCGTGCTGTAATCATCATTGGTGTTGCGGACAATGATCTCGACATGGGGAAATTGATTGAGGATACGCAGGCCGATATCGACCGTCTTGGTAGAACCAATAACTGGGGAATAATGAACGATTATAATGACAATTGCCCAGATAGTAAGCAGCCTGAACCGGACCCCCTCTGTATCCGTATGACATTGACGGGCCCTACCCCCATTACCAATGCGGTGACTGAATATACATTCATTCTATTTTGGCAGATTTTCCCCGTCGGTGTTATTGCGGTTGCACTCGTACTATTCCTGTTCCACTGTGATGTTTTACAGACTGGGAAAATTCGTTGGATCCAGGGTGTCAAAGTCGTGATTATCGCAGGATTACCCACGCTTTGCTCGGTTTTTGCCACTCTAGGAATGATTGGCTGGACCAATTATGAAGTAACAATGACTGTGATTATTGTTGGGCCAATTATTCTCGCCCTTGGCGTTTCGTATGGCCTGCATATTACCAACCGATATGCAGAATCGAAAGGTACACCTAAAGAGAAAATGGCTCTTGCTTTACAGTCAACAGGGCGGGCTGTTTTCCTTTCTGCAGTCACAACTGTGATCGGCTTCGTGTCTCTGATTCTAACCCCCATGGCCCCAATCAAAACCGTCGGTGTATCACTGGCAGGTGGTATCATTTTGGTTTATCTGTTTACAATGGTCATGGTTCCGAACCTGACAATGTTACTTGATCTAAAAAAGGCTTCACACCCCCCTCCCAAGATTTTCGTTGCTGCTGTGAGAGCACCCATTCGTTGGAACAAAATTGCTCTTTCTGTTTTCATCATTTTAATGCTGTTTAGTGGTCTTGTTAGCCGGGAAAATATTGTAGAAGACGTGAATTTACTTGAAATGGCGCCCCAGGATGAACCCGCTGTTGAAAAAATGATTACCTATTCTGAGGAATTCGAAGGAGGGCAAGTTGGAATGATTTTGGTTAAGGCAGATATTGAAGCCGAACCGGAATTCCTAACACCTGGGAATAATGAAGGTCAAAAAGATCCTTTTGAAAATATGAAGAAAATAGAAAATTTAACTGAAATGGCCAATACTGTCCCCCAAACTACTGCTGTTTCAATAGCGTTCCTGATTAAATCCGTAGGGGCCTCACTGAATTTTTCTGGCTCAGATACGATTGGGGCGTTTTGTGCACCAATGCCTGACGTCCCTAGAGAAGTGTGCAATATTTTGTTTACACAGGAATACAATGGTAGTGCAACATTCTGGACTGTTTTGATGGAACTCGATCGAGACCAAACAGCTGGAACTGAAGTGCAAAGTTTCCTCATCTCCGTATTTTATGACGGTTTGACGCCTGAATTGAGACACTTCTTCGTTTCCAAGAATTTCCAACGCTCATTGATTTACATCGATATGCCATTTATGCCTGTCAAACAAACAGAAGCTGCGGCAGCGGCAATCGATGGTTTTTCCGAAGATAGAGATGGCTTCGGATTTGCACCCAGTGCCCTCATTGGAGTCGCTGCTGTCACCATTGATGTGAATAACCTCATCGTGGATAGCCAATGGCAATCCCTCGGCTTTGCACTTCTATTCACTGTGGTTACACTTGGTTTTGTATTCCGCGATGCAAGATTTGCAGTGTTAACAACGTTTCCAGTGGTTTTCACTGTGGCAATGCAGTGGTATGTCATGGACTATTTCTCAGTGACTCTTTCACTGGTCACGGTGATGATTGGCTCAATATTGGTGGGGGTCGGTGTTGATTTCTCAATCCACATTGCCAATCGTGTTCGTGAATTGGGGGGGAATCTAGAAGCTATACAAACTGCTTGTGCAAGTACAGGGATGTCGCTGTTTGAAGCGTTTGTCGTTACATCTGCTGGTTTGATGACTGCCTATCTCATTCCCATTCCTGCTCTCAAACCCTTCGTCACTGTAATCATCATCTTGCTTGTTTTTGCAGCCCTAAGTGCATTACTTCTACTACCAGCAATCTATGCATTATTCGTCAAGGAAGGTTGGGGGCTAGCTGGTGGCAGCGATGCCATGCGCCGAAAGGCGGGACTTGCAGGTGGCTCAAAAGCCGTTGCAGCACAACGTGATGCTGCGGAATCCTATGATGCCGTACTCCTCAGCAGCGCTGATGACGCATGGTGAACACTTTCAAACCGTGGCGAGCCCCTAGGGGCTCGATGGTCGCATACTGGTTGATGAAGTCCGAACCTCACGTCTACCCTTGGGAGCAACTGATTGAGGATGGAAGTACGCATTGGGATGGAGTAAGGAACTACCAAGCAAGAAATACAATGCGTGATGATATGAAAGTTGGCGATCTTGTTCTATTCTATCATTCGAACACCAAGCCACCCCATGTTGCCGGAGTTGCCCAAGTATGTCGTGAAGGTTATCCCGACCATACAGCACAAGATCCTAATTCAAACTATTTCGACCCAAAAGCCACTACTGAAAATCCCCGCTGGATGATGGTCGATATCCAACCAGTTGAAGCCATGAAAGAAATTGTCACTTTACCCGATATGAAAGCCAATCCAGCCCTTGAAGGGATGCCTTTGTTGGCCAAGGGGTCGAGACTGAGTGTCCAATCAGTCCCCCCTGAATATTATGCTGAAGTTTGCCGTATGGGGGGACTTCATTGAGCGATATTCCTGTCGCCGCACGTGCAGCTCGAATAGAATATGCCATTCGAGATGTTGTCGTACCTGCAATCGCTCTTGAGCAGGAAGGACATGAAATTATAAAATTGAATATTGGTGACCCAATCGCTTACCCTGGACTGCCAACACCTGAACATATGATACACGCTTTCCAAGAAAGTTTGGCAAGAGGGGAAACTGGATATTCCCCCTCGTATGGTCTACCTGCTTTACGATCTGCTATTGCCAAAGACGAGGGCAGAAAGGGATGGGATTGTTCATTGGACGATGTCTATGTCTGCCACGGCGTCACAGAGGCCCTTCAAATCATCTTCACGGCTACACTTGAACCAGGAACCAAGGTACTTGCCCCCGGGCCTCACTACCCTCCCTACATGGCATACCCACAGTTGTTTGGTGCTCAAACCATCGAATACAGACTCGATGCTGAAGATGGATGGCGTGTTGACTTTGCTGATATTGAAGCAAAGATGGATGAAAGTGTACGATTACTGGTCCTTATCAACCCAAATAACCCAACCGGAAATGTCGCGGATTCAGATGATATTGACCAATTGATTTCGATCGCAGAACGATGGCCAAACTGCATGATTATTGCCGACGAAATTTACGATGAACTGGATTTTTCCGGTACACAAATCAGTGTCGCATCTCGAAGTAATTCAGTGCCTGTTTTTACATTAAATGGCGTTTCAAAAGTCTACTATGCCCCTGGTTGGAGAATCGGATACATGGCATTGCATGACCCAACGAATCGATTGGGGTTGGTGAAAGATGGAATCGAACGCTTGCTAAGGTCACGCCTTTGTGCTTCCACCCCTGCACAAATGGGATATTTAGCGGGCCTTGAAGGGCCGAGGGACTGGATGAAAGAATATTCACGGAAAGTTCTCTCTCAAAGGGATCTATGCCTGCAACGGATTTCCAATATCGATGGACTTGAAGTTCAATCACCAGGGGGTGCATTCTACATGTTCGTTCGGCTGACGGATCCTACATGGGCAAAAGATGACAAGAATTTCGTGCTCGAATTATTACACGAAGAACATGTGCTCCTGGTTCACGGAAGCGGATTTTCAGAGGAAATGGGAAAAGGGCATTTCCGACTAGTTTACCTAGCAGATTCCGATGTATTGAACACTGCATTTGATCGAATTGAGCGATTCTTACAACGCACTCGCTGAAGTTCGCTAACATTGCTTCCACGGAGTGGTTCCCGTAGCGTGTAATCGCAACCGCTTAGAACCATGGTCAAAGTCGACAACCAATGCGAACGGTCCGGATGGTGTTCAGCGGCCTCGCATTGCTGATTTGCTTGGTACCTATTAGTTCGGCAGAAGTTGATATTGTCGACTATGAAACATTCGACATTGGATTGCTGATTCCAATCATCGCTGCTTCAATTGGTACAGTAACGCTATGGCAATGGATATTGCCCCTCAGCCTTGGAAATCTACAGGTAGCCTTTGAAGTAGATGACGACCTGTATGAAGTTCACCGATTGACCCGCACTAAAATGCAGATCAAAGGACTGTTGGCACTACGGGGGGTCTCAGTAGGAGTCCTGTCATATCTAATGGCAATGGGTGGTATCATGCTCATTGTAGCTGAATTATTGATTGGACCGGGGGTATTTTTCAGGCCCATTGTTTATGTCACAATCGTTTTCATATCTGTGCCAATTATTGTTTCGCCCATCGTCACAATGCACGCGCAAATTCGGGCAATGAATAAACGACTTATCCATCAAAAAATTTCAACCCAAATCATTGGATATATTGGCACTACATTGGCCATGATGATGATTTTATCATCAATCCTTTACTATGGTTGGATTGCATCAAATTCCAATGATAGTTACGATTCAGCAACGATGATTCAATGGATTGGTTACGCTTTACTCGTTTTCATGTCGCCCACCATTTTCGCTTATGGTCGGATTATGGGCGCCTCGTGGAACACGCTACTGCTCTCAAAATGGCGTACAGCAAAGGGTTGGAAAACACCTATCGATCCCGATAGTCCGCGATTCTTACGGCGATTGATTGCTCTCTTCCTTGTAATGTTCCTAGCAACCATGCCACTCGCTGCAATCAATGGAATTGTGACACTAGTTCACGTAATTATCAATCAGCCATCCAATGCTGAACGTCTGCTTGATGTGGGAGGAATTCTTGGAGAGGCGATATATTCCATGGTCGAAAATTCCGAGTATATGCGGAAGATTATTTCACTCAAAGCATTGCAAGAAGTACTCGCCTCATATCTGATGCTCAATGTCGCGATTGTTGGCCTCGCATTCATCTTTGAATTGACCCGCAACTTGTTCCTCGGAGGGCAGACATTTGCAGGAGTTGGAGGTGTGATTCTGGCTCAACCTAGAGATATCCGTACTGAACCAGAGGTACAGGGGCGAATTCTATTCTTTGGCTTGGCGGGATTTTCCGGTTACGTCGTGTTATTACTCGTTCTGCAAACATACAAGGAATTCAGCCAACTAATGCCTTATGGCGGCAAAATCACAGAAGAATTGTTGCTGCAAAGTACATGGCAATTTATTGCTGCGGGGCAATTGATTTTCCTCTTGACATGGATACTTTCAATCGGTAGATTTAGTCACCTTCGTGGACTCAAATTCGACCTCTCACCTGACGAACGGCGAGAAGGCGTCATCATGGCAGGTGGTGGTGATTGGATGCGTGATCACATCGAAATCGCTGCTAGAGCGGATGACATCGCCACACTAAGAAATTTCCAAACTGAAAAAATCGATGGTGATAAGGCAGTTGTACGGCTTGAAAAAGGGCGTGCGAGAATGATCGAATCCGCGCTACGTGGTCTCTGGCCACGAGCCATTGAAGAGGCTCGTAAAGTACTGGCCATTCAAGGTGGTGAAGATGATGAAGCACGGATGATTATTGCAACAGGCCATATTGCATGTCGAAGGTTTGATGCTGCCAAGGAATCTCTACGCGGAATGGAGCAACCTGAGGGGTACGATGAACCTGAATTGCTCTCACTTACAATGGAGTGGCTTGATCCTTGGGCGGGACGAGTAAGTACTGATGACCTGTATGATTGGGAAAATAATTCGACCGTGGATCACCTTCGAGAAATGCAAAAGCGCCTGAGATCATGGTCGCCAGATACTGCCCTTGGGACAGCACATACAGACAAATTATCCCTACATGCCCAAATCTCCAGTGCGGCAATGCTTCATGCACAGAGACGTAGTGAAGAAGCCCTCGACCTCTGCTTAGACCTCGTACGAACTCACCCTGATTCAACATTGGCAAGAATTGCTTGTTCTCTATGTATGATTGATTTGGGAGAGTGGTTTGATGCATTGGATGTATTTGAAGAAGTCAATGAATCCAGCCCTGAAGATCCTCGTGTTCAAGCACTCGGTGCTATTCTAGGGTTCCAAGCTGATGCTGATGAATTGGAAATTGCATTAGCGATCGGAACTGATGCGGAAAAAGATGCGTGGATTGATGATGCTCCAGCCAACCCCTTTGCTGCACTGGCCGCCCATAAGGGAATGGATGAAGCGTTGAATGCCAATGTTATGGTAATCGCTCACGAGGCACTAGAAAGAGGGGTAACTCCTGTTTACTCACAGCCTCTCGTTATTATTCTCCTGAACTGGGCGATTTTGCTCCCTGCATGGTTTGTACTTGGTTGGCTTGTTTGGCTTGAAACTGGACAGAACTTATTCATCGGTGGAATGACTACCCTCGCATTGGTTGGTTTACACATTTTCACGCGAAGATTTAGGAAATTACAACGCCGGGTCATTAAGCACAGAGACCAACGTGGAATGATGCTTTATGCGAAAAAAATGAAGAGTCACAACGTGATTGGGGATGAAAATAAACTCCCGATTGGAAACCATCTCTTGCTGAAGGGCTTGCTTGTCACAGTCAACGGTAATGTGTTTGATATCGGATTCCCTGGATGGCTGGTTGTACGCTTGCCAAAAGAACGCGAACGGCAATTTAAGAATCGGTTGAGGAATCGAATGCGGGAAATGAAATCAAGTCGACTTGCCCGTTCACAACCTCTTCCTGATCGCTGGTGGACAAAACGTCCGAAACCTGTTGACAAGGGAATGCGGACCCTTGAACGCCTGATTGGCCCTGCTGCTTACAGAGGCTCACACAGGCGCAGCCTTGGCATCCAAGGTCGACAATTGGAATCGGGTCGGCAAAGGGATCGGAAACCAATCATGGACACTCGACCTGGTCAGCGTGGAATACCTACACACACAAATCCAGATGAGGGGACTGCCCGACGACCTACATCGCGACCTGAGCAAGTTCAAAGAATACAAAAAATTTCCAGAATCCCTGAAAGTAAATCCAATCGAAGAAATCAAGATGATAGTGAAGATGATTTCCAAGATTTTTCATGAGGTGAATCTATGCCTCTCGTTGATGATTCAATGGATGAATCGACACCTTGGCTAATCGAGAAATTGCGGGAACGATATGCCTCCACAGATTCAGGACTAATCATCGATACTGAAATCGCGGATGCACATGTTTGGTGTATTACATTACCCGCTTTTGAAAAATGGTTTTCTGAGTTGGAAACCATCACAAGTCAAACTCTTGGTCGGAGATTGGCCTATGCATCAGCGGAATCTGAAGAATGGCTGTGGAGTTTGGCACCACCTTTGCCGAGCCCCTGGATTGGTAAAGAAAAGAAAAGAATTGCCACAATAAATTTCGATTGGGCCACACGAGGTTTAGGGCAACTCGAAATGCTAGAGTCGACCAGCGAGGGGACCACCCTGTTGGTTGCCAACCGTGGACAAACAGCAATTGCTGCAGGGATGGGTAATGCGGCTTGGGAGCGAATTCAGGATGCAAGATTTCGATTCCAGTGGTCTGATCGTGGCGCAGGTGAAACCATCGTACAAGCAACAATAGATCCGCGTGAGATTCCTTCTGCAAAAAATACCCATATGTCGTGGACAAATTGTAAGGGAAATATTTCAAATGATAAACGACTATTCAACCGCGCTCGACATGAAACGGATGGAGTGTGGACTGTTGAAGGGAACCGGGTAATGATGCTTCAAGCTGATTTATTACACCGGTTTGAGGCCTTGACAATACCCTATCTTGCAGAAACACCCCGGAATACGGACCCTAGGACAGAATGGATTGGACTTTCCGAAAATGAAAAAATTGTATTGTGGGATTCGATGGCTGAAGCTTCGAGAAAACAGTTCCTCGCTTCGGGGGAATTGGTTCTTGTTGCAGAACCTGAACATTGGGTTGCAGTGACGAATCGGCACTTGGCTCTACAAGGGCTAGGGTGCGTGACTTCCGCTATCGGAATTGACGAACATGGAGGTGTGGACTTGCACATTTCTGCGGCGCTACATCCAGCCATCGTTGTGGGGCGCCTCATAGGATGTTGGGAACGCGCTGAAGGTCGCCCCGCCAGAGCGAGATGGTCGACAGATTCCAATGGACATCATATTCGACTGGAAAGTCGACGAGAAATTGCTGAGTGAGAAAATATAGCCAGATATTGGCCTGATACTGGGCCACACGGCCCCACTCAAGCATTAAGTGTAAAGTGTAATGTCGCTAAAGAGTCGAAGGGTGCTACGCACCCTGTGGAGATGAATCATATGGGTCTAAATCACAACCAATGGGCTGTCGTCGCAATAACCGCAACAATCTGCTTAGCCGGCATGTATACCATCGTCGGTTCGGCGCTTGAAACACTAGATTCTACTGGGTTTGAAGGGGCTGGAGACGATATCCAAGCACCTGATGATGAAACTCAGGAAGAAGGTGCAGATTACGATGATGATGGGCTCAGCGATCGGATGGAAATTACGCAATACGGAACTGATTTTGACAATGATGACACGGATGGAGACGGGTTACCCGATGGACATGAGGTGAAGCGGTCCAAGACCAATCCGCTGCTTTCTGATACGGACAAGGATGACACGAACGATGGCGACGAAGTAGCAGCTGGTACTGATCCTAACGATGCGAAAGATTTCCCGATCAATGTTGTTGCCCCGGTCATCACTGTCCCGCCCGACGCGGTCTT
>JAQXFF010000189.1 GCA_029250425.1 Candidatus Thalassarchaeaceae archaeon
GAGAACCAACACTCATGTCGGGAGACGGTGTGGAGATTGAGTATCGATTCTTCGTCCCGGACCCTGCCGTTCTCCCCCCCCTGGGCAGAGGCGGAAAAATCATTCAATGTTATCTCCCTAAATGGAAAATTGAAATTGTGAAGGACAATCTTGCCTTCGATGGTAGAATCTTGGTTCGGAATCTAAAAAGAGATGTTAAGGGTCAATTATCAACCCTAATTGAAACAGCCAATATTACTCCTCGAATTCGTTTAATGGATGATGTGGCATTTGTCACAGTCAAAGGACCTGTGGTTGATTATGTGCGTGCTGAGTGGGAATTTGAAGTGATGAAAGAGGATGTTCAAGATTTGGTTACGTCCTTTCGGTTCCCACATGTTATGAAAAAACGCTATCTGGTTCCCGCAGAAAATGACTTGTTTTGGGAAATTGACTTCTTTGAAGGGGACAATCAGGGGTTGGTCATGGCTGAACTAGAGGTTCCCTCTGCTGACCATGAATTCTCCCGTCCTGGGTGGTTGGGGAGAGATGTAACTACTGATGACAGGTTTGGCAACGGCTCACTGGCACGAGACCCGTGGTGTGATTGGAAAGAAGATGTTCCACATCTTATGGTGCCCAACTGAGAACAGCGTCAATGACGCGTTGGACCTCTTCATCCGTTAACAATGGCATCACGGGGATGCTAACAATGTCGTCACAAACTGCTTCAGTATATTCGAGTGTGCCGCGCTGGCCTTGTGGGTGTTCCGAATATACTGGTTGGAGGTGGCAAGGGATAGGGTAGTGGATCCCTGTTGAAATATTCATTGAATCCATGTGTGCCTGGAATGATTTCCGGTCTCCAACTCGAACTACATATTGGTGCCACGCGTGAATTGCACCATCGCGAACCTTGGGTGTTTTGAGATGGTTGAGAGTCGCAAACGCTGCTGAATATCTTGCAGCGATTTCATTGCGGCGAGCAACCCATTCATCGAGATGCTTGAGTTGTATTCGGCCGATGCCACATTGAATTTCTGAAAGACGGAAATTTGTACCGAGCACGTCGTTACGATACTTGTCCGAACGACCATGATCAATGAATGTCGACACACGTTGAACCAAGTCTTCGCGGTTGGTGAGGATTGCTCCGCCGTCGCCCCCCACGGCCATATTTTTACTCGGGAAGAATGAGAATGTCGCAATGTCTCCAAATGAGCCGGCGCGCTTTCCATTCAATGATGTCCCGTGGGCCTGAGCTGAATCTTCGATGATTGGAATACCATGCTTCTTGGCGAGGGTGAAGACTTCAGAATCGATGGGTTGACCGTACAAATGAACTCCAATGATAGCCTTGGTTCGGGGTGTGATAGCTGCTTCGACTGCCTCCTTGTCAAGTGTGTAGTAGTCCTCTTCAATTTCAACGAATACCGGAACTGCTCCGACCAAGGAAATGCAGGTTGCGCTTGCAATGTATGTGTGACTTGGGACGATGACCTCATCTCCATGACCTACATCAAGTGAATGTAGAGCCGCGATTAGAGCAACTGATCCATTACTGCAAGGTGTCCCGGAAAGTGCTCCACAATATGCTGCCCATTCAGCGCCAAATGCCTTCGACTCTGGTCCTTTGATCCAGTACCCTGATGCGAGAATTTTATTCGCAGTTTCAAGCATTTCGTCGTTGATGAACATTCGACCCATGGGGACTCGTTCGGCGGTCATCTGGTGGGAGCGGGGATGTAACCCCTACTTGAGAAAGGCGGCTTCATAATCGTCTACTCAGACCCCGTCGCTTTGATAAGAAAGTGGTCGGTCGCTGGAACGCTCTTGCAGAGGTTGCCAAGCTTGGTCAACGGCGCTGGGATGAGGTCCCAGTCCTCAGTGGTTCGCAGGTTCAAATCCTGCCCTCTGCACCACCATTTTTCCGCATGGTGGATGGAATTTCATGTTAAGTGACCGTTTTTCGGGTATTGTTGACCTGTTTGCCGCACACGAATGGTTATGTGACCTGTTCGTTCGGACTCTTTTTGATGGATGAAGAATGGGGCCATCGAAAGCGAGCCCGGGCTGTTGTTCGGGGCGTCTCTGTCAACTTTGATCAGGCCATTTCCTCTTTCTTTGGATCCCATACACCCGATGCGCATTTAGCACAAGTTGCGCATACCGATTATGTCACAGCACTTCGCGAGCAAGGTGTGGCCATCCACGCCCTCCCTGGATTGGATGATCATCCAGATTGTACGTTTGTAGAAGATGCTGCGATTGTCGTAGGGAATGCCGTGGTAATCCCCTTCATGGGCCACCCTTCTCGTGAGGGGGAACAGGTTGCTGTGCGGGAATTGCTTGCTGAGCATCTCGAAATTATTCTGATGCCAGAGGGGGCGACAATGGATGGCGGAGATGTCATTTTCTTTGATGATCGGTACTTGTTGGGTCACTCTACACGAACTAATATGGCAGGTATTGCCTTTTTCCAACAAGTTGCTGAAGCACGAGGATTCGATACTATGATCTTTGAAATCCCTGAATCAACTTTGCATCTGACAACCATTTGTTCCTCGCCCCGTCCAGGCGTCTTAATTACAGCAGAAGGGCATCTGACCCCTGAACAATTAGGGCCACTAGAAATGGATGGGGTGGAGGTGTTGTGGGTGCCAAATGAGGAAAGCTATGCTGCAAATGTCATCGGTTTTGAAAACGGGACTGTGGTTATCTCGGCTGGTTATCCCGAAACGAAGCGTGTGTTAGAATCTGCAGGTTTTACGACTAGAGATGTTGAGATGAGTCAGATTCGAGCCGCTGATGGTAGTCTAACTTGCTGCTCTATTTTCTTCTGAATAGGTCGCTATGCGACCTACGCCCACACGTAGCGCACGCGAGCGGTGGTTTCAACAAGGCAATGGGGGTCCCGGTTTTGATGCGTAGGAGTCCATTGCCGATGCTTCTGGTGCTGCTCATGTTGGGTGCAAGCATTCAGGGCTGTTTTGGTGAGGATGATGTGGTGTTGGCTTCAGCGAGCGATTTGGATATATCTCCTGAACCATTGACAGGTGGTGTCTTTCAAAGCGTTCACTTTCATGCTGATAAGGCAATGAGGGTGCTCATACCATACTTGGTTCTCCAACCAGATACTGGATTTGTTCAGAATGGTACCATTCTTGATTTGGGTGATGGCCAAGAAGATGAATTGACGATTTTGATTCCACCCCGTGCTGCAGAATTTGCAGTATTAATCGGTGAGCCAGGTCGTGATTTCTTTCCAATTCGTGAAGGAAATATTTCCTGGACAACGTGGGCTTCCCAGGGGATGAGTGTATCACGTGGTGTGCAAATTATTGATGCTGAGCGCGAGGGGGGGTTGCCCCAATTATCCAACAGTACAGAATCTGGTGGGCCTGTCGCCATTCGTTTTGCTGAGATTATGCGTCCAATGGCTGCAAATGTACCGATAGAGGAAGGTGGTGCCCACAGTACTGGCCTTGTTGCAGGAAAGCGAACATATGACACTCTTTCATTCATCACCGACGACAGTTTGTCGGCTTTTGATGTAGATTTGGCTGTAGGATACTTGGATCGTTGGGCTGGACAGGGGAACCCTGCATACGAAGATGCGGCCAATTGGGTCAAGGCCACACTCGAATCATTCGGATATGATGATGTTCGACATCACCGATTCCAATATACTGAAAGTAATCCTGAAGCATACAATATCTGTGCTTACAAACAGGGATATGAGTTTCCAGATGAATGGATGGTGATTGGTTCTCACTTTGATATCGCGCCAATGATTGTGGTCAACGATCCTTCTTCGGGGACGCCGCGAGGATACGGTACCCGGGTTGGTGCATACGACAACACTGTGGGGACTTCGGTCAATCTGAATATGGCTGAAGCATTGTTTGATGTCCCTACGCGACGAGGAATTGTGTTCTGTTTCTGGAGTAGTGAAGAAGGTGGTAAACGTGGGAGTGAGTCTTGGGTGCATGACTTGCCGGATGATATTTTGATTACAAATTACATCAATATCGACATGGGTGGGGTGAATTGGCCAGGAAATGGAACCCCTTCTGATCGGACTGACAACAATGGGGGTGGTTCGTACCCCGCCAGTTCGGAAAATTGGCCCTTCCGGGTTTACATTGGTCCTGATACTGATGAGAACACCATCAATCAACCAGAAATGGTGTATCTAGCTGAATGGTTGGCTGGAGATGCTTTGGGTGTTGAAGAGCAGTTGGCGGTACTCAATGGCGAATTGAAAGCAGACTGGGCCGCAAAGGGTGAGCCGGGGGTAATCATCAATGAAGCAACAACAGCACGTAGTGACCATGCATCATTCCAAGAAATCGATACTGTGACTGTTGGGTTCGGGGGCCTTGTAGATGGGTACGATTGTTATCATCAAACATGCGATACTGTTGAAGAGATGGAATATTGGATGGAAAACGATTACGGAACAGGAACGGAAAACCTCGTCAACTCAATCGACTTGATGACTTGGTATGGAACCATGATTTTCCTGCACCTAGATCATCAACCAATCTTGAATTCATACTTGTAATCAACCAAGTAAAATTGTTTGGCCTGCCGTGAACATGGTTAGGTAAACTAATCCAGCGAATATTGCAAGGAATGTCCAGAATACTGGTTCTGACCAGTTCTTGATTTTTCGTCCATCCAATGGGCCGAATGGAAGCATGTTGAATGCCCCGAGTATGGAATTTGCAACCATCCATAGGGAGATAATTGTAGTTACAATCCCTGCTCCTTGCAACAATATAAATGCAGGCAGGCCCATCAACCAGAGAATTAGATTAGAGGCTGGTCCAGCCAATGCTATCATACCATTTTGTCTACGATTAACGTTGCCTGCAACCATTACTGCACCTGGGGCCATGAACAAAAACCCAATGAAAAGAGCAATCAAAACACCCGTTCGTAAGCCACCCGGATCAGCTCTAAATTCGGCCCAACAACCATAATGTCTGGCTGCAAATTTGTGAGCCAATTCGTGAATAATAAATGCGGGACCGAATGCCACCAACCCTAGGATGAAAAATAATGGTATGCTCCAAAGTAAATCGGCACCCAACCCCATCATGCCGCCAAGAATGCCGCCGTTGAAAACAAACGCTAACCCAAGGGAGAATGCTGCAAGAGATATTGCGAGATCTCGAATCTCGGTCTTTGAAAAGTGCCAGAATGAGCCCGTGTGCAGTACGGGCGCTGGGCGGAAAGCTTGAGTGAAGCCTCGGTTGAATGGGCTGAATTGTACCTGTACAACCCTTGGGCCTGTGTGTGCGCGCCAATTACCGTCATCTCTAGCCCTTGAATGAGATGCGGGTCGAACAGGCTTGGCGAATGGGTCATCCTCAACCAAATCAGTTCGAGGTTTGCGCGAATCGTCCATGGCCACCACCACTTGGAATGAATGCTACCCTTTGAGGGTTCGTGGATGGGGATGTTTCATGCATAGGGTCTGTCCGTGTCGTGGCGATGTCACTGCCCCGGCGAGCGATGAGTGACATGGGTCTCGCTGTTTGTTGCTTGATGTGTGATGCGCCGGATGATGCTGGCTCCCCCCGCTGCAAAGGTTGTATTTCCAAACATGGGAAAGTCCGTGAAAGGCTTGCTCGAGGTGATGATGCTGTATCACGCTGGGGTCAAGAGTTGTTGGCTATGATGGCCAATCCTCAACGATATGATCATGATGATGTTCATGGACCTGTATTACAAGGATATGTTCGATTGCTGAGTACCCATGAAGGACCCAGAGTTGCACCAACCCAGGATGAAATTGATTCGTTGTTTGCGGCCGCTAAAGCACGCCCTAAGGGTTCTCTAATTCGAGATATGGCGAACCGTAACCCTTGGAGAAATGCACCACCGAGTGCAAGGGTGGCGCGGGCGATGTCGGATGATATGCATGAAATAGAAGGGGTGGATGTTGGTAAGCGAACGGTACCCAGCCGCGAGATAGAGGGGGTGGATCGGTCGGATCGAGTCGGTGAAGATGCTGTGCTGACTGACAGGGTGGCTGCCAATGTCGCCACACAAGATGTTCCTGAGGATTTGAAAGATGTTCTCGTCGATAAACTCATGGCGAAGAGTAAAGCCAAGCGAGACAAACTCTCTGACGCAATGGAAGGACTTGATGACCTTCTCGATGATTGATATTCATTCGAGTTTGCTGCCTGTAGCCATCAATGGGATCACTATAATCCAAATGCGCTGAAATATTAGTGCAATTGGTTGGTTGGAACGGGTCCGTAGGCATTCGGAATAGCCTCTCCGTCTTCGCAAAACCACACAAGAAGGAGGATGATTCCCACACATGGAATCAATGCACACAAAAGGTACCACCCACTTTTCCCAGAATCGTGTAACCTTCGGACACCAACTGCCAAAGTAGGTAGGAAAACTGCCAATTGGAAAAGCAATGAGAACCAAGTGGGGTCTTCAAGTTCCCATCCGAAAAGGGCGCCATCGACGAATCCTAAACCAAGATATGCCAGCATGGAGAATAGGAAAAACCACCAATATTCTGAGCGGGTTGCCCGGCCCTCAAATCCAGCATAATTGTTGACCAATACACTCTTTACCGCATCGATGAAACTCATCATCTGCATTGGTCTGGCCGCCATAATCACCCCTGTTGCACCAAATGGAGAGGTTGTTGCTTGGCCCATTTGTGGGGTTGATTCGCCGATAACGACCGTGTCTGGTTGGTATCCAGGTTGCATGAATGTCGGTTTCGCTTTGAGGTCATAAATCTTGGGCCGGCGTTACGGTTTGAATCAAAGGTTTTCTTTTGCGAATTTTACGGCGTTGTGGAATATTTGCATTCCTTCGCCTTCACCGTGTTCAGGCATTTCCCTTGTCCATGTGGCGCCCAACCATGTGCTGTGATTCGCTTCAGGGTGTGGCATCAGGCCAAACACACGTCCAGTTGGGTCACAAACACCTGCAATGTTACGCATACTTGCATTGGGGCAGATTGGGAAGGGGAGAGGGTCGTCACCAGCGCTCGGATAGGCATTGGATGAATCGATGTAACGGACCACCAATTGGCCGTTCTCAGCCCACTGATCCAAATTGGTCTCGATACTGGTCACGAATTTGCCTTCACCGTGCCGAACGGGGACTCGGATTCGCTCAAGTCCTTTCGTCCAAACACATGGGCTGTTCGGGTCAAACTCGAGGTGTACCCATCGATCCTCGTAGTGGCCTGTGTTGTTCAAAGTCAAGCTTGCTGTTTGGCTCAAACTAACTGCTTCGTCCCCAGGCAGCAAACCCATCTTGACAAGAACTTGGAAACCATTGCAAATTCCAATAACCAATTTACCAGCCTTGACGAAATCCTGTACCATTTCCCTGATTCCGAATCGCAATCTGTTACCAAGCAGGCGTCCACTTCCAAGGTGATCGCCAAACGAGAAGCCACCTGGAACTGCCATGATGTGATAATCTGCCAATGTCTTGTCACCATTGACCAATTCGTTCACGTGAATTCGTTCAGCCTCTGCACCAGCCATTTCGAAAACGGCTTTTGTTTCATGATCGCAATTGATGCCAAATCCATAGAGAACGGCTACTCTGACGGTGTTTGCCATTAGTCCCCACCCCCCATATCCAAGGTGCCTTTCCAAGAGGCTAGTAATTGGGAAAGAGATGCTTTGAGAACGGTTGTTTCACCGTGGGTAAATTGAAGGGTTTTCTTGTTGTCTACAATGCCTATGTTGGCTATTGCATTTCCTTCCATTGTAGCTTCGAATTCAGTGGCGTGTTCTGGCTTAACTGTAACGAGGATTCGTCCGAGAGATTCTCCAAACAAGGCCGCCCACACATCTGTATCTTTGTCAACCAATGCGTCAAGATTGATCGTTGTTGCACCATCACAACCAAAACAACATTCTGCAACAGCAGTAGCAAGGCCACCATCGCTACAATCGTGTGCGCTTCGAACCAATTCCTTGCTCATGGCTGCTGTCAATGCGCGGTATAATGTTAAATTGCGAGTCGTGTCTATTTGGGGTACATCGTTACCAATGCCACCACCCGTTTCCTCCGCAAGCATGAAACTCAGTTCACTTGCTCCCAATTCTTGGTGGGTCTCTCCTAGCAAGTAAATTACATCGCCTTTGTCTTTGAAATCACTTGAAACTGCCTTTCGAACATCTTGGTGGTCTCCAAGAACTGTGTAGAGTAAAGTGGGGGGGATACTGATCTTCTTGCCATCGAGTTTTGCATCGTTCTTCATTGAGTCTTTGCCAGAAATGCAAGGGAGGTTATACGCTCGACATACGTCATCCAATGCGCGGTTACTGCGAACAAGTTGTGCGAGTTTGAATTTACCATCCGGGGTCTTTTCGCTTTCAATCGGGTCAGGCCAACAGAAGTTGTCTAGTCCGGCAATCTTGTCCAAATCAACTCCTACGCAAACTGCATTTCGTACTGCTTCATCGATACTGGCGGCCGTCATCGCATAGGCGTCAATATCTGAATAACGAGGTACAATTCCACAAGATATCACGGCGCCACGCGTGTCTCCATGAAGTGGAGCGATTACTGCTGCATCTCCTGGTGCATCATGATTCACGCCGCAAAATGGCTTGATGACCGATTGAGCGATGACTTCATGATCGTATTGCCGGACCCACCATTCTTTGCTGGCAACATTCGGTCTTGCCATAACTCTCTGTAGAATATTGCCCATTTCTGTTTTGTTTGCCGGTGGATAATTTGGTTCTTCATGGGTTGGGGCTTTCCATTCACTTTCTAAATTGAGTTGGGGGCACCCGTCATGCATGAAATCCATTGGAAGATGGGCGACTGTTTTCTCACCGTGTTTGACAATGAATGCACCACTATTGGTGAATACGCCGACCGCTGTAGCTTCGACTTCGTGTAATGCTGCCAATGCTTCGAATGCGGGGATGTTTTCTTCGCTGACACCAACTGTCATTCTCTCTTGACTTTCGGAGACTAGAATTTCCCACGATGACAACCCTGGTTGTTTGAGGGGTACTACACCTAGATCTAATTCGGCGCCACCTGTGAGTTCTGCCATCTCCCCTACACTGCTGGAAAGTCCGCCCGCACCATTGTCTGTGATTACTTGGATCAGTCCAGAGTCGCGGGCCTCAAGTACCATGTCCAGCATTTTCTTCTGAGTGATGGGGTCACCAATCTGTACTGCACTACTCGGACTCTCTTCTGTCAATTCTAAACTGGAAAAGGTTGCACCGTGGATTCCATCACTACCAACGCGGCCACCGAGCATGTAGACGATGTCGCCTGCTGCTGGGGTCTTGTCGTGGCTTTCACGTCCATCGGGTAGGTACCTCGGCATGATGCCTACTGTACCTGCGTAAACGAGGGGTTTCCCAATAAAACGGTCGTCGAATACAATGGCACCATTGACTGTGGGGATTCCAGATTCGTTACCACCTGCGCGAATGCCTGCGTGTACTCCTCTAAGAACTCGTGATGGGTGGAACAATCCGCCTGGGAGATCCCCGTCATAATCTGGTGGGCCGAAGCAAAACACATCCATGTTGGCAATGGGGCGTGCACCCAATCCTGTTCCCAAAATATCCCTATTCACCCCCACAATTCCGGTCATTGCGCCACCAAACGGATCTAAGGCGCTGGGGGAATTGTGTGTTTCAGCTTTGATGCAAAGACTCCAATCATCTGTCCACTCAATCACTCCTGAATTGTCATGGAAAATACTCAACAACCAATCGACTCTTTCTTGCATATCCAATGTTGGTTGCATAATGTGAGTTTTGAAGAGTGAGTTGATTTCACTATCTTCACCTGTTTCGGTGTCGATGTGGTGGATTTTTGCAGCGAATATTTTGTGACTGCAATGCTCAGACCAAGTTTGTGCCAAGCATTCGAGTTCGACATCTGTTGGGGCTGAAGATGGCAGTCCCAACCCTTCTCTGGTAGCTTGTATTGTAGGGTTCCGATAATGGGCTTGAATAGCTTGCATTTCTTCCAAGTTCAATGCCAAAAGTCCTTCTTCCGAAATATGGATTAAATGTGCATCATCAACCTCAAGATCAATGGTTGCAGGGGGCGCGAATTCAACAACAGGGCGTTCTGGGAATGACAATTGAGGCCACACTGAATTGGAACAATTGTCTGTATTTGCCATTGCTGCCCGCTCAATCATTGGGTTGTGGAGAGTCTTTGCCAGCCAAACGGGGTCCACATCTGAGGGGACGTTCCAAAAGAGGTATGTCATCGTCGTAGCAATTTGAGCGTTAGTTTGCTCGGGGAATACGGTAAGAAGGCCGTCAAGTGCTGCTTGTGCTGCATTGTCAGTAACTCCGGGTTTGAACCCCACCATGATAGCCAGTTCCGGATGGTGGGGGAATATTGTGGATTCATCGAGGAGGCTTTTGTTTGCGACGCCTTGTTCAATAATTGGGTCTGTGAATAAATCTTGCAGGCTTTGCAGTAATTCATTGGGAGTTAAATTCGCCTTCACTTGATAGCCTGTAATGGAGCGAACTTTGCCTACAGAACATCCATGATCTGCTAAGAGCATGCTGCGAATACTCTCGCCTCTTGTGTCTTGGAGGCCGGGTAATTCTCTGGGAGTTACCTCAATCAGGTGTACTGGTAAACCACTCATTACGCCTCCCCCTAGGGGAGGCGGCTTTTGATGACCGTCCTTGAACAAACCGGAGGAGGGTCATGGCTTAGCGAGTTGAGTAGAAAGAAATTGTCCAGTGTAACTGTCAGTGTTTTTGGCGACTTCTTCGGGGGTGCCCACCGCAACCACATATCCGCCCCCGTCACCGCCTTCTGGCCCCAAATCGATAATCCAATCTGCTGATTTGGCGACGTCTAAATTATGCTCAATGATGACCACGGTGTGACCATTTTCTCGAATTCTAAGTAATACTTGGATGAGTTGATCAACGTCCGCCATGGAAAGGCCAGTCGTTGGTTCATCGAGAATGTAAACTGTAGGTCGGTGGGCAGGTCTGTGAAGTTCTGTAGCCAATTTGACTCGCTGTGCTTCGCCCCCAGAAAGGGTTGTTGCGGGTTGGCCCAAACGAATGTAACCGAGTCCCACATCGTCAAGTGTTTTCAAAATCCGGTGGATCTTACGTTGATTGGAAAAAAATTCCACCCCTTCCGCAACACTCATCTGAAGAATATCAGAAATTGTGCGCCCTTTCCAGGATACTTCTAGGGTTTCACGGGTGTACCTTGCCCCCTTGCAAATTTCGCAAGTCACCCACACATCTGGAAGGAAATTCATTTCGAGTTTTATGGATCCGCCGCCCTTGCAAGATTCGCAACGGCCCCCTTTGACGTTGAATGAAAAATGACCTGGTGCGTAACCGCGTTCTTTGGCCAAGGATGTTTCTGAAAAGAGTTCGCGAATTGGAGTGAATAACCCTGTGTATGTTGCTGGGTTCGAACGTGGCGTTCTCCCAATGGGTGATTGGTTGATGACGATTGTTTTGTCTAACTCTTCATGGCCCGAAATGCTGTGGTGGGGGCCGGGTGTTGTTTCAGCACCATTGAGATCTCGTTGTAAGGCTGGGGCTAGTGTACCTGTTACCAAGCTGCTTTTCCCACTACCAGAAACACCGGTAACTGCAATCATACAACCGAGTGGGATTTCTACATCGATGTTTTGTAAATTATTGAGTCGGGCTTCTTTAATTTGAATTGAATGGCCATTCGGGGCCACCCTTTCTGTTGGTATTGCTATGGTGGTTCGACCTGAGAGATATGCACCTGTGATGCTTTCCTTCGCCTTCAATAATTTCTTGTATGAACCACTAGATACGATTCGTCCGCCAGCTTTCCCTGCCCCTGGCCCGATGTCAACAAGCCAATCTGCCTGTCGAAGGGTTGCCTCATCGTGTTCAACAACGATGAGTGTGTTTCCAAGTTCGCAAAGTTCCCGAAGTGTGGAAAGTAATCGAGCATTATCACGGCTATGCAATCCGATGCTCGGCTCATCAAGAACATACATGACGCCTGTTAGTCGTGTCCCGATTTGAGTCGCCAAACGGATTCGTTGACTCTCCCCTCCAGAAAGTGTATTTGCTCGGCGATCCAATGTGAGATAGTCTAATCCAACGAGGGCGAGGAATCTCAATCTGTTTGCGATTTCTTTGATGATTTCGCGGCCAATGAACATTTCTCGTTCATTCAAAGCCCGAATATCATCCATTGTCGGAGGTGTGCGTTCAATCTCATCCCAGAACTGTTGGTCGATAGATCCTGTCGCCCAAATTTGAATGATTGCAAGGGCATCTAGGATGCTAGCACCATTGAATGCGGGTAGATTTGTACCTCCAACAAAAACGCCGCGAACCGCTGGATTGAGTTTGGCGCCATTGCATGACAAACATGGTTCGTCAGTCATGTATGACAGTAGTCTGTTTCGAGTGCGTTCACTCGTGGTTTCTGTAAACGTTCGTTCCAATCTTGCAAATACACCTTCCCAGGGTCTATTCATTTGGTAGGATGAGCCTTTTTTGCTTGTGAAATCGTATTTGATTGATGTTGAACCACTCCCCCACAATAGAATGTCTCGGGCATCATCATCAAGATCTTGAATGGGTGTGTGGATATCCAACCCGTAATGCTCAAATGTTTGTCTCATCAGAGACTTGTACCAACCAGACATCATGGATCTTCTGAAAGGATACACACACCCCTCATCAATTGTTGCTCTTTCATCAATGCATAAATCATGACTGAATCTACGTTGCACACCTAGCCCTTGACATTCCGGACAAGCCCCCAATGGATTGTTGAAAGAAAATATGCGGGGGCTCATCTCAGGCAGGAATGCTCCGTGGGTGGGGCAAGCAAATTCTTCTGAATATGGGGTGGTCGTGCCAACCTCTGTGTCATTTGCTTTGGAACCTTCAGATAATTCTGTATTGGCTTTGGGTGCTTCAAACGATTCGATGGCAAGGCCACCGCCACCCAATTGCAGAGCTGCTTCAATCGATTCGGTGAGACGTTGGCGGTTTGCGCGATTCAGACGCATCCGATCGATGCGGACATCGACGTCGTGACGGAGGTTCTTTTCAAGCACGGGTGGGTTTTCAAATTCTGCTTCTCGGCCATTGATGCGGCCCGATAAATATCCTTGCTCGGCCAATGTGGAAAACAAATCGGAATGGGTTCCTTTCCGATTCCTGATTACTGGTGACCAAACATGAATTCCGTGCCCCTCGTAATACCACATCACATCATCAACAATTTCTTGGACCGTTCGACGGGCCACCTCTATACCGCATTCAGGGCAGTGTGGTTGGCCAATTCTAGCCCACAACAATCGAAGATAGTCCATGATTTCCGTAACGGTTGATACTGTAGAACGGGGGTTGTGAGATCCTTGTTTCTGGTCAATGCTGATGGCTGGAGATAGGCCTTCAATGCTATCGCAATCTGGCTTTTTCATTTGCCCAAGGAACTGTCTAGCATAGGAGCTCAAACTCTCTACGTAACGTCGTTGGCCCTCAGCATACAGTGTGTCAAATGCGAGGCTTGATTTTCCTGACCCAGATACGCCCGAAACGACGACGAATTTCCCCCTTGGGATTTCCACATCGATATTTTGGAGGTTATGGGTGCGTGCGCCACGTACCACAATCCAACCATTATCCTCGGGCATATTCAGGCCTCGAAGTGGTTGTTCTTGAACTCATTCTATTCTAGAGTTGAGTGTGTGACCCATTCGTGGGCGGATTGGGTGTTAATGTTACTCAAATTGGTTCCAATCAATTGTATTGGGCACTCTCCAATACCATGAATTTTCAAATTCGAGCCACTCATATCCGTCGTCGCCAATTTCACCCAAGGAATTGGGTGGCGGGCCGATACTGGTTGTCCGCTCAATTAAATCTGATTCGTTATGCAGGATTGTTGAAAATTCTGCGGGCGCCCCAAAGTCCGCTTCGTGCTGCATTGGTGGTCCGGTGGTTGGTGTGGGGCCCATGGTGGGTGGTCCGGTGGTTGGTGTGGGGCCCATGGTGGGGGGTCCTGTGGTTGGCGGCGCACCCTGTAGTGTGGGCGCCATGAATTGATCAACCACTGGTGTTGACTCGTAGCTAAAGGAAGGGTTGTCATCCCAATCGCTATCAAAT
>JAQXFF010000352.1 GCA_029250425.1 Candidatus Thalassarchaeaceae archaeon
ATACCGATTTGTATGCCATCATTCAGGAATTTCCGTATACTAGCGCGACCATCTGTCCCATAGTCAATCGTTCTCTCATTGACATACATTTGCACAAATTTTGAATTCGTATCTTCATCGATTCCCCGACCCCATTGTATGGCAAAAGCAAGTGCTGCTTCAGGCTCTTTGATACTATGTTCTATTGACATTTTTACCCATTCTGTAATCTGCTCGCAAGCCTCTTGACCGAGATCTCTACGTACAACATTGCCGCCTAACGGCAAGGGCCAACCGTTGTTATTATTATTCCACCACACACCAAAATCCATCAGCAGATTCATCCCTTCATCTTTCCATGTTAATTGGCCTTCGTGGATGATCACGCCTGCAGCAAATTCACCCGAATGAATACGCGGTATAATTTCATCAAAAGGTACGACTGCTATGTCAACGTCACCGCATGCGAGTTTGAGAGCCATGTAGGCACTTGTCTTCAATCCTGGAACAGCAATAGTGGTTCGGCATGCTTGTTCAAGTGTAATATCCAAATTTGTAACCAACATCGGCCCATATCCTTCTCCCATGGAAGCGCCACAATTCATGAGAGCATACCGATCGCTGATTTCCGGATATGCGTGGATGCTAACCGCACTAACCTCATATTCGCCTTTGAGTGCTTTCTGATTGAGTGTTTCAATGTCTAACAATACATGTTCAAATCGATAACCGGGAGTCGGAAATGCACCTGTGGTCAGCGCATGAAACATGAATGCATCATCTGGATCGGGGGAATGGCCGACGCGTATAGTACGTACATCATCTACACTCATGGCCGCTGCGTGAAGCGTTGCCCATTTGACAGATTCGGCCAAAAGAACTCAATCCAAGAACGTCGTCCTTAATAGCCGACCTGTATTGGGAATGTCGTTGCATATGGTGGATAAGTCGAGACTTGCAATTTCAAAGGGACAATTGGGTCCCGTGTGTGATTCTTGTGGTACATTGATGACTTTTGGTGAATCATGTACAATAGATGGCAAATATGTTTGCTGGGATTGTTATGTTACCATCACTGGAGCTGAGCCTTCAACTGACTCAAATGAGAATCCTGGTTTGCGAATGTCGTAAGCGGCGTATTCAATAGCCCCCTTCATAGATGGGCTCTTGGTGACTTGATGTCTGTTGGTTGGGCACGATACGCATTCAAGTTTAGTGAGTACTATCAAAATTGTAAAATCGAGGACATGTGGTATCCCCCTCGTCTTCGCACACGCGAATGGATGTTTGATGGATTTGATGAACGCCCACCTGAAAGACATCGTGGTTTTCGTAAACCCGAAGAATTATTGGCTCATGTGATGCGAAAAATGCCGAAAAGTTGCTTTTACTCAACCGCATACTACCGAGATCCAAATCAGAGATTGATGAAGGACAAAGGTTTGCAGGGGGCAGATCTGATTTTTGACCTTGATGGTGATCACTTACCTGGGGTAACGGATGGTGATTTTCCATCGATGATACATGTAATTCAGGAGCAGGCATTTCAGTTATGGACTGATTTCCTGCAACCTGAGTTTGGATTTAAACAGGAAAATTTGCAAATCACATTCTCCGGTCATCGAGGTTTTCACCTTCATTACAGATCACCAGACATTTGGGGCCTTGATTCACAAGCACGTCGCGAAATCGTCTCTCACATAAAAGGAGAAGGAGTTGATGTACAGATGCTATTGAAAGGCCCAGATTGTGCTTGGAAACGTCGTATTACATCTGGTGTTGATTCTGTGCTGAATAAGCTCGATCTTGCTTCTAGTGATGATGCGCAAGGTCGTAGTTCCCTCAAAGAACTCAAGGCCATCATAGACTCCAGAATTGGTACACCCGGTTGCAATGTAAAGAGTTGCGGCGTCAAAAAAATACATACAATCGCAGAAAAAGTTCAGGACCAAGGACGTCGTAAGCGTCTCACTGATGGATTCAGCGCTGGTGAAGTAAAACCTGTATTCGGTGGTGGAAGGTCTGGTGAAGAATATGACAAAATCTTCCTTGAATTGGTCAAAGGAGATAGTTCAGTTGTTCTTGGAAACGCAGGTGAAACTGACGAAGTTGTGACCATCGATTTGAAGCGTGTGATAAGATGGCCAACAAGTCTACATGGTAAGTCGGGATTAAAAGTAGTAGAATTGCCTCTTGAACGGCTTGATCCGCATGGGCAAAATTCGTTTGATCCTCTCACCGAAGCCGTACCATGGAAAATGGGTACACCCGACGTTAAAGTTCGCGCCGTACAATCTGATGTTATCTTCCGAATAGGTGCGGATCACCGTCAATTAACTGCCGGTGAAATTTATGATGTTGATGAAGCGACTGCTACATTTTTGGTGCTGAAAAAGTGGGCAGAACCTGTTGAATAATTCGCCACCAACTATGTTGGTGTGGAAGGACTAGCGCAGCATACGTTAAAGGCGAA
>JAQXFF010000211.1 GCA_029250425.1 Candidatus Thalassarchaeaceae archaeon
AGGTTCGTCTATTGCATCTAACCTAAAGGAAAATGGTCGTGTCGATGACACTGAAAGAGAAGCATTGCTAAACCATGTCGATGGGAGTACACGCAATCTTGAGGTGTTCTTGGGCAATACTGGTCTTGCCCTCAATCCAGATGGTTTGTTTGAAGCCGATTTGTTCGACATGAATCCTGAGGTTGCCATCGATCTAATGGGAGTTTCAGGCATTGATGATGCCCCGATGAAAATTAGAATCGATGTCGTTCTAGAATTGACGGGTGAAGAGCGTATTCTTCTCATTTCAGATTTTATTCGCCCCCAACTTGGAAATGGGATTTGGACAATGAATGGCAACCCCTCTGTCGATTTGACGGCCACTTTAACGACAAGTGCGTTTTCAGGAATTTACAGTGTCATCAAAGAGGATTTGCCCGATGATATGCACGTGACACATTACAGAGTCGGATTATCAGAAGTGGTTACAGTCGAAATGAATGGTCTATCGGATAACGACAAGTTTGAAGTTGAATATGCAGTTGCAGGTTCTGCATTATTTTCACCATTTGTGAGCCTGTTGGCAACAATATTACTTCTCGTCACAGGAATTGTGATCGGCCTTCGCCTGACACAAAATCGATCAAGAGTGATTGTCGGAATCTCTTCGATTGCATTCACCGGAATGATGGGTTACGTGTACGTTTTGTCGGCACTTCCACCAACATTTGTGATGGGTATTGCAGTTGCATGTGCGGTTCTAATGATGCCATTGGCTCTCATCTCCCCTCGTCATGACCCGGATTGGGCCCTTGGTGGAGATTCACTATCTGCAGATTATGAGAAGGCACTGGCCCGTGAAATTCCCACCGTAGATTGCCCTGCATGCAACACATCAAATCCAGTTGAAACAATGAAACGACCCGTTCGTATCCCTTGTGGAGGTTGTGGTCGTAATTTACGAATTGAAGGCTAGGATATTTTCCCTAGTCGCAACAGACTGTCAATTGTGTCGCTCGCTTGTCGTCTACGACCATCCGGGAAGTCCTTCCAAGTTTTCGAAAACCCAACCAATTGACTCGCCAAATCAGTTTCCCATCCTGACACCATGACTCGATGCCAACCTAATTCCTCAAGGCGTGCAGTGGAAGGCAACTCAGAATCGAGCAATGGTTTAAGCAAATGCGAAAGAGACTGGGCACGACCTTCTAGGTCAAGTTGACCCCAACGATTGCGAACTGCGCCCAGTGCAACCGAATCGATACCAGGTAGACTTGCAGGATCAATCTCGGGCACTTCAGGCATCGGAAAGACTCGGATGTGCCCTTCGCTTGCCAAATAATCACGAAGTACTGTGTAGACTGGATCATAAGTGTGTTCCAATCCTTCGGACAACCAATTTCCAGTGAGAATCCATGGCATAAGCATACGAGAAATCGAACCTGAGGGGGCAATTGAATTCCCTAGTGCAGCCGCCAGAGCAATCGGTGACAAAACTCCACGACGTGTGTCGCCTCCACTGGCGATTAACGCATCAACTTCAAGGGGTGCCAAATGGATGCACAATGGATCAGATTCAATCCCCTTCAATTGAGAAACCGTCGCTGTGCCGATAACGATACTTGGTCCCTTTGCAGGTACGGGATTTTCTCTAAGACGGCGCTGGAATGGTATTCCTGAATCCAAGAGAGCTGCTTCGAGTAGCGCCGAAGCAAAGATTCCATCCTCATCAAGAGGGGCTGCAATGGTCACTGATGATGGTGCTGTTCGCAATTTCAGGGCCGCTTCACGCAAGACCGACGCGGCGGTTGAGAAGACGGGTAAATCAAGCAATGACATGTGCAGCAGAGGAGTGGTTGCACTTGCGGTTCAAAGACCTGACCACAAAGGGAAGAGGCATTACTCTACCATAAGGCGGAGTTGGTCTCTCTTGTATGCCCACTCACTGTCGAGTTGGCCGCGACCCTTGTAATAACGAGAAAGACGGCGAATTTTGCTCTCAGTCAATTCAAGTTGACGAGAGTTGTGTCGATCTTTTCGATTTGATTCAATGTGATCGATAAGACGCAAAGCACGACGCATTAGGCTCATCATATCTTCAGGGTACTTTGGAGTGACATCATTTTCTGCCAAAATTTGGCCAATTCTCTTGCCAACTACAAGACGAACATCGGGGACAGCGTGCTGATCACGCAATATGGTACCAATCGAAGCAGCAGTGTTACCATCTGCTGCTAGAGAGAGAATCAACTCAGTAACTTCCTTTGCATTTGTGTTGGACCACTCAGGTGCCTTATCGACAAGAGGCTTGGTTGAACCGCTTTTACCGCGACCTGGACTGTGCATTCGAGCCATGTATAGAGCACCTTGAGCGTCCCGCCGACCTGCTTCCCCTTCATAACCGCTCCGCTGCGAGCCAGAATACGAATTCCCCCCTTCGGGGGGTTATGCTGAGAATTCAAGCAAAGCGTGAATGGCCTCTCTTCTATCGAAATCAATCAATTCTGGAAGTACTGTCCAGCATAAGCACGGGCTTGTTCTGCTGTGTACCCCATGCCAATCAATTGCTGCTCGTAGGCCTGTTGCTCTGGACTGATGGCTGTTGCCCATGCTTGCTCGGTTGGATCATTCCCCCCGCCTCTTGAGCGAAGAACAACTGTCAAACCTAAGACGACCACAAGAAGGAGGACTACACCGGCTGCAATCATGATGTAGAGCATTGCATCTGAATCCTCGCCAGTGGCACTTTCTGTATCTCCTGATTGGCCATTATCGGTTCCATCACCAGTTCCATCACCAGTTCCATCACCAGTTCCATCACCAGTTCCATCACCATTTCCATCATTCACTGCACAACCGGTGTTATCAACCGATGTTCCACTAGTGGTCCCTGGGCAGGCATCAACCGTATCATCAACGCCATCCCCATCAGTGTCTGAACATCCAAATGCATCGACCACAGCACCAACTGGTGTTCCTTGACACATATCGTTGGAATCGGATACGCCGTCGTTATCAGCATCCGGCACCCAAAGTGGGCAACCTGTACCATTTGTACCGGACATTACTCCGGGCTCATTTGGACAAACGTCACCATTGTAGTCACCTGGGCCACTGTTGTCCCCGAATCCATCTCCATCTGTGTCATTCCACTGAGTTGCCTCATAGATGAACACGTCACCACCATTGGAGTAACCATCATAATCAGCATCTTGGCAACCGAGACGATCCATGGTTGAATTACCAGGCGTATTTGGACAGGCGTCTTCATCATTGGGCACACCATCACGATCTAAGTCATCAGCATACATCTCGTCATAGTTGATGATTTCAAACGATGCAGAAGTATTGGTGTTGTCAACCTCATCTGATTCTGCAATAATATCCCCTCCATCAACAGTCAAGATGCAAGTGTAATTTCCTGACGAAAGGGAGGCACTATCGAGAAGTACAAGGTTCCCATCCGTAATAATGACGCCATCATCGCCTTCTAGTGTGTCCGAATATGCACCTTGAAGAAGGACGAGGACTTCTGTTCCGTTTTCGTCAAACAAACCCATTTGCCACGCGAAGGCAGCATCCATTGGACCACCAGTGCTACTGATTTCCGCACCAAAGAATACGTTGGTACCAGTGCTTTCCCCGTTGACTGGACAGTTCATAGCGCTAGCCACAAGATTTGGCAGTGGTGCGTCAGTAGCTGTAAAGGATAGATTGTACCATCCTTCTGTTTCGAAAGCATTGACAATGACATAGTAGCCACCATTCAAATCGCTTGAGTCCAAACCAGTGGTGTCAACCATGGCAGAACCATTTGTAGAATACATCTCAGTAATCAATGAATCATCACTACCATCGAAAAGTTGTAAATGCATGTTTGTGTTATCATGAGATTCCAATTCCACCATCATACCCTGCATACCAGAAAGCGAGAATCCGTAAGCGTCCGCCATGTCTTCAGGATCTACACAACCCATCCCGCTGTCTGTAGGATTCTCTCCGATACTCAT
>JAQXFF010000216.1 GCA_029250425.1 Candidatus Thalassarchaeaceae archaeon
GAATCAGAGCACCGCGGAGAACAATTGGGTGTGCCTGAAGTTGAAACCCCAGAAGATACGGATACGCCCGAAATTGGAGGCCCAAACCTTGCAGAAGCTGCTGCAAGCCCAGAGCAAGATGATGTAATTTCAGAAGGCACTGAGGCAGTACTCGAAGAGACAACAGAATCAGGGGACTCTGCATCTGAATGGACCGATGACCAATTGCTCGGAGCAGGTTGGACGCAAGAGCAAATCGATTCCATGCGAAATGGCTGAAACGGCTCAGAACGCGTTGTTGGTTCTCACGTTAAGCGAAGAGGTTGAAAGCGGTAGGCATTGCCATCCTCTCTGAGGATGGCCCATGGACAAGGATGAACTCTCTGCATTGACTGTTGCAGAGTTGAAAGTTCGCCTCAAAGAATTGAATTTAACTACCAGTGGGAAAAAGGCCGATTTAATCACTCGCTTGATCGAATCGGAAGACGAAGGCGATGTATTCATTCTCGATGAAGATGATGATGGAGATCCAACATCAGATCATTCAGAAATTGATGTGGAAGAGGTCTACGATGCTGAAGTTTTTGAGGCCGAAATTATTGTTGATGATGAAATAGATTCAGATATTTTCGAAACTGTTTCTAGTACTGCAACAATAGTCTCGAATCCAACTTTCCCGCGTACAGTTTGGTACAAAGATGGGACCGCCATTGCCACCATCCTTGTCGTACTATTGTTGGCTGGAGCAGGAGGATGGTGGTATCTCAGCAATGAAGCCTCAGTCTATCAATCAGCCCCTTCGCGCTATGGTGATGATTTACAGTTTACAGTGAGCAATGGTTTGCTGCTTGCAGATGGAGATGAAATGGTTGCTCTTTTGCGAGATGCATTGGCCCCCAGTGCACTGGATGATGTCTGTGATGAACTTCGCATAGAGTTCTCAGGGACGGGGTCTTCATCCATCACAGATGGGTCAATCAGCGACCTTCTTGATCCAAGTGACACCGAACTTGAGGGGGCAGTCATGGCTCAAGATGCCTATGGGAGAACTTGGAACACTGTACAATCGAATCTCAACTATGATCTCAGTGCCGATTTATCCGGATACACTTGGTCGGCCATCAATCAAGATAGTTGCAGTTCCCTTGAATGGCTAAGACGAAACAACCAGTTGGATTTGGATGTAAATCAGTGGCATGAAATTACAGAGCGAAGTTTACTGCGCTCACAAACGGCTCTCAATTTCGTTGATTCAGAAGGACAAACATTCAGCTCAGAAGCGACGACATTTGATGGCTTGATTGGTTCGGATACCATTTCAGAATTGGTTGGAGCGGCTGTATTGCCAATGCATCCAGTCAATCTATACGATATCTTTGGATTGACAGTTCTTGAAGAGGGGCTGACCGGAGAAACAGATGATGGATATTGGGGGTGGAGAGTGGGTTCCACAAGTACGATTGGGGGCCAAGATGCCATTCAAATCAGAATGCATCATATCAAAATTGGAGAATGTTTAGGCAAGGCAGAAATGATACTGTGGGCCATTCCTGGACAACCGCTTGCAGCAAAACAAATCGTTGATGTCCATATTGACAAATCCAAAACAGAATCTGGTTGCTCTTTCACCGAATCTGAAGCGATTGATCTCACTTTCCCAGAAGGTGAAATTGTTGTTCGGTATACACTGGAACAAATATCCTTCAAACGAGGAACCGAATTATTGGATTGGCAAACATACTATGCTACTCGTCCCGATAGTTCGGACGGAAAACCATCAGCATCAAATCGAATATCTTGGATAAATCATATGCCTGATAATTCAACAACTCGTTTCAACCTTGAGCAAGCAGTTAGTTGCGTGATGACGGATGCAGCAGCATTCCCTGAAGCAAATGCCGCCCTCAATGGTGATGGGTACGTGTTTGCAGCAAAGGATGATCGAACAGGTAGTGATCCCACATGGAATCTATCGTGGATTAGTTCTAGTGACGCAGGATGGGTCCGTGTGACGTGGCCAGGCGGTGAAAATTGCTACAATTCAGGAGACGGTTTCTTCACTGTAGATGAGAAACCAGAACATTCTCGAGATCAGATTCCTCAAACACACAAATTGGCATCTCTAGAAAGTCGAATGGTTTCATCTGTTTACTATCCCAATCTACATTCACAAATCACCTCTAATGGTAACCTCCGGAGTGATGTCCATATCGGATATGCATTGGTTGTGCCAGAGGAAAATGCAGTATCGGAGTGGTTGGATGAATTCGACCTCATGGGTGGCAAGGTTACTGTGTATCTAGAACGCACCTGGACATCTGGCGATTCTGAGCACAATCTTCGAGTAGGGATGGATGCTGAAACTGGACGAATGGCTGGTTGGGCTCTTGCCTCGACTCCAGTATAATGTGAATTAAATCGGTATATTCAACCTAATTTATCCCGTCAGGCTCAAGAGCGCTGCAAGAGCGGACGCAATTGGGATGCATCATGGATGAGGAAGATGTACTGCCTGAGGCAGTCGCAGCGCCTTTGGTGGTAGAATTCACCGAAGAAGAAATTGAAAGCCCTGAAAGGGATCCTTTGAGTTCAGCAGAACCTCGCTCTGAAATTGAACTTCCCAGAGCGGGCCCAACTCCTGCCAATCGTGGCCGAGTGGTTACGATTATGAATCAAAAAGGAGGTGTTGGAAAGACAACCACGGTCATCAATGTCGCCACACATTTGGCTTTACATGGTGTACGTGTATTGGTGGTTGATTGTGATCAACAAGGAAATTGTGCAACAGGGTTGGGCATTGACAAAAGTCGTGTAATGCATACCACTAGGACACTTTTCACAGAACCCGAACAGGCAGCGGCATGTCGTCATGCGACAGCAATACCCGGTCTTCACCTCGTTGTGGGCGAGCGGTCATTGGTGGGCCTTGAACAGGAACTATCTACACGTCTTGGACGAGAACGTTGTTTGGCTGAAGGTTTAGAGGCCCTATTGCCACATTATGATTTGATTTTACTCGATACAGCGCCTAGTTTGGGTTTGGTCACCATCAATGCCTTGGTTGCAAGTGATGCAGTCTTAGTTCCAGTTCAAACTGAATTCTTCGCACTGGAAGGAGTGGCCATGTTATCTGCGACAATCCGAGAAGTTCGCCGCCGCTTGAATCCCAATTTAGGATTTGATGGGGTGATGATGACAATGCATGCACCAACATTACTCAATAGCCAAGTTCTAGGTCAATTGAAAGAATCGTTTGGGGATTTGATCGTTGAACCACCAATACGCCGCAATATCAAACTCGCAGAAGCTCCCAGTGAAGGCATTCCAATCCACATCCATGCCCCAGAATCGAAGGGTGGGAAGGATTATCGCGACCTCGCGGTTAATCTGGCTCAAAGGTGGAACCTCACACTGGAGTGAATTTCATGGCAAAGAAGCGCGTTTTGGGCCGAGGCCTTGATGATTTACTTGCGCAACATGACCAAGATCTCCCATTTCTCGATGCATATGGCCCTTCGATTGGTGATTCCGAAGGTTTACCAACAGGTTCCGGCATTGATCCGGTTGAACAATTACTTGAAGCCATAGCGCGATTGCTGCAAACTGAAGGTTATCAAGATACAGAATTGATGACAAGTGAGGCCAAAGAAAATGGCGTCCACATTACCATGTTGAGTGGCGGTGAGAAACTGCCCCTTGTCCCATCTGATTTGGGTGCGCCAGGCTTTGAAGAAGGAAAGTTAGCCGCCGATCGAAGTGAAGCTTCCGTCACCATTGTACAATGGGGGATTCCTGCCCGTCGTCTCATCGAACGTCTATGTGAACATTGGACAGGATGATTGTATGAGCATCCGTAGCACCTTTGTCTCAACCTTTTTCCTTCGGCCGAACAAGATTCTCTACCGATTGTTTCACCCTTCCCCTAGTGTCATACGCTTTGTGATTCATCCACAAACATGGTTTTGGGGAAATTTGCTTAGTCCCTTTGGCGTTCGGTTAGAGAATTCTCATTATGGAAAAATACCAGGTGTCATCTTCACTCCGAAAAAGAATACACAGCAAAACATCATCTTCGTGTATCTACATGGTGGGGGTTATTGCATTGGTTCATCTCGCACGACACATCGTATTGGCCTGTCAAATCTTGCCAAGACAACCTCTTGCATCATTCATTCCATTGATTATCGATTGGCGCCCACCCACCCATATCCTGCTGCGCTTGACGATGCAACCGAAGCATGGAAGGCAATCGTTGCTGACAATCCAGAATCACAAATCATTCTCAGTGGAGATTCAGCAGGTGGGGGGCTCAGTCTGGCACTAATGATGCGTCTTCGAGATGAAGGTTTCAGATTGCCAGACGCGGCAGTTTTATTTTCACCTTGGGCCGATTTGACTTGCAGTTCTAAGACATACAAGACATTGGCCAAAGCAGATCCAATGATACACCCCGCCATTCCAAATCATTGTGCAGGACATTATGTTCCAGATTCTGTTGACCGGAACAGCCCCTACGTATCTCCAATCTTTGGAGATTTCAAAGGTCTGCCCCGTACATTGATTTTGGTGGGTGGAAAAGAAATATTACTCGATGACAGTCGAATTGTTGGCGAACATGCCGTCGCCGCAGGTGCTGATTTTGAAGTGGACATTTGGCCAAACATGTTCCATGATTGGTGGTTGTTTGGTCCCTTCATACCTGAGACCAAACAGTGTTTACTGAAAGTCGCAGACTGGATTCATTCACGCGAGTGAACCCATCGGGTCCCAAGCAGGAAGTACAACAGGTTCTGTTTCAAGACCTGCTTGCATTTTCTCTGTAAGGTAGTCTTTAGGCGCTGCAATCTCAAACATGTATTCATCAAACCAAGAGTCATTCATGGTGTAGTACCCCTTCTGTCCGGTATCGCCACCCCATGAATTCTCAACACGCCATCGTCGTGGCTTTCCATCCACAACATCGACGCCTGTGAATAGCATTGCATGTGTCATCATGGTTTGACCATGACGCAATCGGTTTTCTTTGTCCATCCCATATTCAACACCATACAGTTCGCCTACATTGAACAAATTGGCATCCCAATAACCACCCTTCCGATCCATTTCCTTTCCAACATCACATCCCATCCAAACAGGTACACCGCCTTCAAGCAGTTTCTGAGTGACATCCTTCATCTCATCACTCGGTACGTTGAGATAAACGACCGGTGGTCCCCCTGCCACATTTTGTAGATAGTCAACAGTGTATGTTTGATAGTATTCGTTGCGAGGATCATTGACGATACACACATAGTTTCTCCAATCAACATCGACATATTCATCTGCAAACTCTTGAGGTGTCATCGAACCTTTGCGGTGGAATTCGTTGTCTTTGTCTCTCCATTGCCAATCAAAGGTCGTCGGCGGAGTTCCAAGATGAATGCACAACATATTCCAAATGTCTGAAACTCTCTTTTCCTTGTGCGCCCTTGCCTCATTTTCACTGCCACCTTTTTCGAGTATGGCGCGGATTTCACAGGCAGAGCTTCGAAGAATATTCTTCAATTCAGTATTCATCCACCGAGTTGCACTACTTGTATTCGATTCAGGATAAGCCGATTTGGGCACCAAACCATGCTTTTCGATGAGGTTCATCGCCATGTTCCATTGTCCACCATCTCCAATTGGATCTGAAAGTAGGAAGTGAATGGTCCGATCATCCACCGGGCGATCAGCCGTATCGATGATGGCTTCTAGAAAATGATTCGAACGCTCAAATTTGTCCCAAAAGTGGATGTGTGCTTGACTGAATTCAAACTCTTTGACATTCATTTTCTTCATCGCGCCAACCCTGAAAAGATTCAGAGCAGCAAACAGCCAACATCGGCCACTCCTCTTCTGAGAGGTGACCTTCCACTCATCCAACTTGACACTGAATGTGTTGTCTATTTCCTGAACAATATCTCGATTTAGAGTTAAGTCAGGTAATTGGACACTGGTAACTGCATTCTGTGCCACTTTGTTTGCTGGGTTTGCATCAAACGCCTTTCGAAGTTCCGTAATCTGTTTGTCAGTGATTGTCATTCCCATGGGCTCACCTTTGGTGAGCCATCCCCATCATCGACGACGCTTAGTCATCTCGCTTTGCAATCAATGCAGCGGATAAGCCCACGAGGATTGTCAAGACCAATGCGGGTGCTGGTAATGATTCATCAGGCAGAACCGGCACAGCAGGGCAGTTGATACCACCACTATCTTCACCAGAAACCCAGCAATCGGACCACACTTTACCCCCTTTGGAAAAGCCACCTTCGGGGAATTTCTCATCTTCCCCATCTGAATAAGTTAAGACAATGTCGAAATTGACGTAAGAATGTGTGTCAACGGGAGTGATGGTACTCGTCCATTTTCCCCGATCCTCAATAAAATCCATTGAGATTCTTTCTGGCGGATTGCATACACCACTATTGATACATTGTTGAACCGTCCATTCCACAGTGGTTCCATTCTCACTTGCAGCATCAGTCAAATTTACCCAGATTGTGAAATTCATCCCGTCAGTTGACACGTCCGGTGTGTGAATTGAATCGATGGGCGTTCCGACTACATCGATGGTTCGGTTGACACCAGGGTTATCTGCTGCGATTGCCAACGGAAGGCAAAGAGAAAGAGCGAGAACCAAGGCACACACACGTCGCATCATGCTACGTGATTCCGGCTTTCCTTGAATAATCATCTCATTGCTTGATTGCAATTTGGCGGTTTACGGAAATTTTGCTAAACTGCATTTTTGGCTGAATTAGGAGTTTGAGTAGGGTATGCTATCAATTACTATGAGCGTGCGCGCGGGTGTTATGGCACAAGGTACTGTCAAGTGGTTTAATCAGACGAAAGGCTTCGGATTCATCGAACGAGAGGGCGAAGGCGACCTCTTTGTTCACATATCCAACATTGAAGGAAGAATAGAAGACGGCGACACCGTCGAATTCGAAGTTGGAGAAAGTGATCGAGGACCCAATGCGGTCAACGTTCGCAAGGTTGAGTGATTACAACTCAAGTTCCCAAAGTTCGTCACCAATGTGGTGAAGCATTTTTACAGCTTTGCCTTTAACGGCGTCAACCATTTGGTTGGAATCCATCATGGCCCAGCCAATGGCCAACGGTTTACCGTGGGACTGGTCACGAATCCAAATGAGATCCCCTGACTTAATGGAATCACAGGCACTGTGAATTCCCGCTGCCATACAATCGGCACCATTCATCAGGAAGGGAATTGCTCCGTGGTCTACATCACACCATTTTCGTGTGGGATTCCAAGCAAGGATTCCGCGTAATGTTGGAAAAGCAATGGTATCTCCTTCCGGACCTTCAACTTCCATTCCGAGGGGAGATTTGTCAACAATCAACATATTCCATGGCCCAAATGTTGCTGTTTCTAAGAATGCTGTTGACAAATCAGTTTCAAGTCCAAGGGGTACAGTCAATCTCTCAATGAGTCCCTTGATTTTCTTGTGCCGCACCGGTTTGCGACCTTTCAATTTCCAATCCTTCTTTGCCACACCTCAAACGAGGAATCGGCACCCTTTCAATTCTCCCACAATACCAATCTGTAGGGTTCATAAGGGTCGAGAGAATATCTGGTTCTATGTGTGATTTATTTGCCATGAGTTGTAACGGTGAGGACCGTGCTACGCGCAGCCTTCCACGTTTTGCACGATATGCAACTGGAAATCCCCATGGCTGGGGATTAGGGTGGTACGAGAACGGTAAAGCAAGAATTGAGAGAGAACCATGTCGTGCCGATTACTCTGAAAGGTTCTATGATTCAATTAAAGAGGCACGAACGACCAATATGATTGCTCATGTTCGCTATGCAACACAAGGGGAACTGATCTCTTGTAATTGTCATCCATTCAAGAGACAATACAGGGGGCGTGATTGGATTTTCGCTCACAACGGCCATGTCAGTGGAGCAGATGATCACCCATTGTCTGAGGGAGATACTGATTCTGAACAAATTTTCAATCACATTATGGATGAAATTACTCATTATCAGAATCAAACCGGAATTCGTGGCACGTACCCTGCACTCAAAC
>JAQXFF010000235.1 GCA_029250425.1 Candidatus Thalassarchaeaceae archaeon
GCATTATACATACACTTCTAGTGGGATTGGCGATGTCAGTATCACCGTATTTTCAGATCAAGCTCAAGGTGTATTAATTGTTCATGTATTGGAAGGCCCCCTCGATTATCTTGAGGTGTTGATTCCATCAGAGGGTGATCAAGGAACTTCAGTATCATTCGAAATCAAAGGCTATGATGTCTCGGGGAATCCAGTCACAATACACCAATGTTCTGCAATTATCACCACAGATGCTGGTGACGTAGAATGTGATGAAAACGGTTGGGTCTTGGATTTGGATACGTCTGGGGAATTGGTCGTACATGCTAGAATTCAATCTTCCAGCGGTAGTTCGGCTGAAGGAAGTGATTTCATTACAATTCATTCGACGTGGTTTGGATGGGGCAACAATACACAAGTGATTATTGCGAGCAGTTTGCTCATTATCATCCTCATCACAGTCATTTTACTGGTATTATTCAAGCATCTTGGTTCCCGAATTGAAGAGGAAATTGAGTTCATGGGGGAAGAGAATTCCACTACAGATGCCTCCCCTCCTCCGCCAATTGAATCAATCGGCAATGATATTCAGCCCCCAGCACCTATGATTCCTGCACCAAATTTGGTTACAATTCCACCACCTACACCATTGGTTCAGCCAGCGGTAATTCCCGCACCTATGCCGGTTCAACCCTTTGTTTCCGCTCCCGTCCCCGTTACTCCATTAGACCCATTGGTTGCAATCCAACCTGTGATTGAACCAGTACCTGAACAGAGTGTTCATGTGGAACATGTGGAAGAGGATTGGGCTACACCTGAATCAGAGGTAAAACCTGATTCTGAAATAGTGGCGCAGAAAGATGACGAGTGGGGTGAAATGGCTGGTGATTGGGATGGTACTGGTGCCACCCTCACCACAGCTGCCGCAACATTTGCTGATATTCAGTATGAGAATCGTCGTGGCGATGGTCCTCGGGATGCCGCTGAACAAACATTGCGATCTTTACCAGGAACTACTGCAGGGGAAGATGGCTGGTATTTCGATCGTGCGGGTCGTCCCTCTCAATGGAAACATACCGATGAGAATGGTTGGTCTCAGGAATAGCGTTCCTCATCATTCGGGAAGTCTTGGCTTCGAACATCATTGATGTATTCTCCAACTGCTTTGGTCATCTCATCGTAGAGGTTCAGATATCGTCGCAAGAAGCGTGGATTGAATTCATGCGTAAGTCCGATTAAATCATGAATGACCAATACTTGCCCATCTACCTCAGATCCTGCACCAATGCCAATGGTTGGTATATTGACCGCTGCAGTAACTTTGGCCGCCAAATCGGCAGGAATTTTCTCTAGGACGATGGCGAAACATCCTGCTGCTTCGAGGAGTTTTGCATCCTCAATCAACTTGGCTGCTTCCTCTTCCTCGCGCGCGCGAACGGAATATGTACCAAACTTGTAGATCGATTGGGGTGTGAGGCCGAGATGCCCCATGACAGGAATCCCTGCTGTTAGAATACGTTCGATGGATTCCACAACCTCTGCGCCCCCTTCCAGTTTGACAGCGTGCGAACCACTTTCCTTCATGATTCGGATTGCACTATTGAGCGCTTGGCGAGAATCCCCTTGGTAACTTCCGAATGGCATGTCACACACAATGAGTGCACGATTGACTCCATTGACCACACACTGAGCGTGGTAGATCATTTGGTCCAAGGTGATGGGTACAGTTGTATCGTTACCAGCCATCACATTGGATGCGGAATCTCCGACTAGGATGACATCGATTCCCGCTCCATCTAGGATTCGTGCCATTGAGAAGTCATATGCGGTTAGCATGGTGATTTTTTCACCCGCCTGTTTCATTTCCTGAAGAGTTTTTGTGGTGATTTTCATCGCCTTTCCCGCAATCGACATTGGTGACCCTCTGAGGTTGCGAGATGCGCAACACCCTTCAAGGGAACGGCGACAGAAACAGACCTATTCGGCCTCATCAAATTCTTCTTCCATACCTTCGAGGAATTCGTCGACATCAATGACTCCATTGCCATTGGTATCAATTTCGTGGAACAGGTTACGGACGTGGAATGCATCATACTTTGGTGCAATAATACTCATGGCATGAACAAATTCACTTTCATTGAGGAACTCAGGATGTGATCGCTTTGCGGCAGCGGTGTGGAATACCAACCATCTCTTTTCCCGCTCATGCTGACTTACATTTGTGAATTCGGTTCGCACCGTTCTCCAAGGTGTCAGCATGGGGTGCGCTCTTGATTTCCCATAGGAATAGTATGTGATGAGTCCCAGCAAGCAACAGGCGGCTGCACCAATGACTGCCTTTTCTCCCATCAAATAGATGAGTACAAGTCCTCCGATGATGCCGAAAAATTGCATCCAAGGGTACAGGGGTGATTTCCACTCGGGTTGGTACCAGGAATGTGTTTTTGATGCTCTTCTTAGAACAATTACACAGGCATTAATCACGATGAAAATCATGATTTTGAAACCAGATGCGAGTTTCGCAACTTCATGCGTATCAAGTAGAACAATCGCTACAGCCATTGCAATTCCTGTGCCGATGATTGAGAGATGTGGTGTCTGATATTTTGGATGCACATTTTCCAATGCTTCAGGAAGAAGGTTATCTCTAGCCATTGCAAATGGGAATCTGGATGATGCCATGATTCCAGCAAGGGCCATTGAAGTCATGGTCGTGACTGCAAGAACGGCGGCGATGACACCGATTGTTTCACCACCAACTGCTGTCGCAAAAGTGTAGATTGGATCCTCTTCAGCCACCAGCTCCCCTTCGACATTCAATTCTATGAATGAAGACGGTTCAACAGCTGCGACCATGACAATGGATATCACGACATAAAGTAAGCAGCTGATGAGAAGGGACCAAAGAATTCCATAAGGCATATTTCGGCTTGGATTTTTGATTTCCCCACCTACGGCTGCAATTTTTGTAACACCTGCATACGCGACGAATACAAATGCAGCAGTTTCGGCGACAGATGTCCACCCCGTGCCAAATGCTTCTCTGGAAAAGGCAGCATCCCAATTCAAATCCATGGTAATAATGGCCCAAATACAGAGTATGAATAGGAATAATACCGAAGTAAGTACAATTGGTGTTTGGACCTTTTTGATTTTCTTCAACCCTAAGATATTGATGATTACAATCATGACTAACAGCATTATTGCGGCAATTTCGATATCAATTGTGACACCGAGTAAACTTTCCAAAACCACAAGATATGCTTGGAACCCAATCAGTGCGAAAGCGGATTTTAACATGAAATTCGCCCATAAGCCAAGTCCCGAGATCGTACCAATGAGTGGGCCAAATGTGCGCTCAATATAGACATAGGATCCGCCCGATGATGGCATAGCAGTCGCAAGTTCTCCTTTGGAAAGGGCCCCGGGAAGTACGATGAGTGCTGCCACAAGATAGGCCAACCAAATCCCGCCTACGGCGACGGTCCCCCCTCCCATGTCCAGCATTGCCAAAGCAGGCAGGACAAATAGACCGGAACCTAGCATTGCTGAAAGTGAAATGATGACAACTGAAGCCATGCCGAGTTTTCGCTCTAGAGTATCACTGACCAACTCAATTGGCTTGTATACAAAATCGATCAATGTTGATGGTTTAATCGGTTGCATCAATCAATCGGCTCTGAGTATAGCATAAGATACTACGTATCTTATTCTCCAAACTATGGTGCTTTTGCGATAACCTTCATTTCCACGGCGATTGGCGTGGGTAGCGCCTGAATCGCCAATGTGGTCCGGGTCGCTTGAATTTCTTCAAAATGTTTGGCGTAGACTTTGTTGTATCCATCGAAATCACGTTTCATGTCTACAAGGAACGTTGTCACATCAATGACATTGCTCAATTTCGCATCACATGCTTCAAGAATGATTCGGATATTTTCGATACATGCTTCAGTTTGAGCTTCAATATCATACTCTTGAGGTTTACCATTTTCATCTTCAATAGGGCCGCCTGGGATTTTGTTATCCACTGGACTTCTGGGCCCAACGCCTGAGATGAACAGCAAATTCCCTACTCTGCGGGCATGAGGGTATGCTCCAACTGCACTGGGTGCATCTTCAGCAATGATCGCCCCATCCTTGCTCATCATTTTTCCAACGGTTTTCTTTGCGACAATCGATGCCGCGACTCCGCCGACGGGCCCTGCAATTGCCACACCTGCTGCAGCACTCAATGCACCGGTTGCATGAGATATGACGGTTGAACCATATTCGTCATACAAATCATCCATCACTTCAACAGGATTCCGCCATTCTTCATCAGGCCTTTCGGCCTCAACTAAAGGGCCATCCACGCCCCCGGGAGCGTGCATATCGCCTGATGCGGTGACAAGGACATTACGATCACCGCGATAGATGTCTACATCATCTTCATCGAATTCTTTGTCACCAACCGAACCCTTTGAGGGAGTGAGTTGAATCACTGCACCACCACTCCCATGAAGTGCAGCATATGCCAACACTTCACCATCGTAGTTGTTGTGTTGGCCCATGGTTGCAGCCATCCACCATGCTGGTTTGTATGCGACCACTTTCTGCACACGAATTTGTCCGTGGATGTCACGACTAAGTTGGCTAAGATCCTCTAGGCGACCCGCCTCGAAGAACTCGAGAATTTTTCGATTCCACTCCTCATCTTTAGCAGAATGAATCCGATCATCTGCGGGGTCAACATGTTTCGTGAACATTCGATTGGAAAGGCTGGAAACAGCGACGATGACAGCCTTCTTTCCTTGTGCTTTCAACGCATCTCGAGCGGCTTTACCCAGAACAATGGTTTCAGCACGATTTGCATACATGTTGCTTGAAATAATACAGGCGGGAATTCGGTTGTCAGGATTGAGCAGACTCAATGCAACAACAGACCCAGTGTCAATCGGGAATCCGTGATATGCAACAGTGCGTGAGTGCAAACCTCTTGACTCCGCAGCATCTTTGTAGGCGTTGCCAAATTCAACATCCATTTTGAATTTGTAAGGCATTGAGCCGAGAAAGTGAAAATCGTCGTCGACGTGAACCCATTCGGGTTCGGGCTGTACTTGGAATTGGTGTCCAACAATACTTGGCCATGTGGTTGAATAGACGATAATCACGTCTGCATCACTCTCTTCAATTCGTTGTCGACATTCGTCGTATGCCGCTCGAAGTTCACCCCATCCCTTGTTTTGATCAGGGGCTAGAAGTGGGTGTGGGTGCGGAGGGACATAGAGTCCGAATAGTACAGGGTTGTCGCTCAAAGAACCAACTCCCTAGTTGCTTCATTTGGATCCCAGCAGGCGACTACATTTCCAGTACCAATGACCGATTGGTAACCATAAATTTCAGCAGGGTAATTCGGCATTCCCATCGCAGCCATCATCCAAGTGAGCCCACCACCTTCCGTTTCTGCCATGGTTTGTTCAGTGAATTCCGGCATCAAGTCAATGAATTCCTGCATTTTTCCATCCCTCATGAGATCGATGACCTTCATGTCCCAAACGTATTGGCTGTGGTTGTAGATATGTTCCCGACTCATGTCTTCAGGCAGGGGTGCCTCGGTCGTGAAATGTCGGTGTGAGAGACTGTGGCTGGCAATTAGTACGACACGCTTTCCGCTTTCCTCAATCGCCTTCCGGCAAGCGCGTCCAAGTGCTTGGGCTTGTTCGTTCATGACCTCAACCGAATAATAGTGACGATTTCGATTACTACTCACCGTGACGATTGGTTTGTCCCAATCCGGATTGAGTAGGTGACATGATGTAATGGTACC
>JAQXFF010000291.1 GCA_029250425.1 Candidatus Thalassarchaeaceae archaeon
AGTAGAACGAGTATTGGTGCAATTGCTTCCTTACGCATAGGGGCTAGGCGCTAAACTAATGTTAATGGTAATTGTGTATCAATCAAAATAGATTAGCGACAGAATCAACAATAACATCAGGGGTTGTGGACTCTTCGAGGGTGGTGGACGCTGGGGGATTTGAACCCCCGGCCTTCTGGTTGCAAACCAGACGATCTTCCAGCTGATCTAAGCGCCCTGTAAAGGGCCCGAATCACCTTTGCTTCTTCAGTTCGACGGTGCTTCACCCAACTGAGCAAGCAAGACTTCCAGAATACGCAACAAGCCACGTAGAGTCACTTCTGACACCCCCACGACGTCACAAACCTCTTTTTGAGTACGTGAATGACCACGATTCTGAGCTGCCTTGTACAACATGACGCCTGCAACACCTGCGGGCTTCTTGCCTTGCCATTCCATAGATTCACCAACACGACCCCAAAGGTAGTTCGCTTCCCCAAGCACAGGTGCAGGCAAGCCAAGGTCACTGTGGAACTTGTCGAGATATTCGCCAGGCCCTGTGACGTGGTGAGCATTGAGTTTTCGTGCAACCAATCGGATGGTACGCTTGAGTTCCTTTGCACCCATGCCCTCATCATCAATCATATCGAAATTTTCGGCGATTTCTTCAATCTTACGTGGTAATCGGGCCTGACGTGCTGCAATGTAAACACAAGCTGCTGACACACCACGGATACTACGACCTGTCACGATGCCCTGTTCAGCAGCATGACGATAGAGGCGTGCTGCCTCTTCAACCAAGGCAGGAGGAAGGTTGCCTCTGTCACGGATGAACTGCATGGCCTTGGTAAGATTACGCGCGCGCGAAGAACGAGTCTTACTTCGTTCGTCAATCAGAGCTCGACGACGCCAATGCTTGGCATTACTGCCCTTGATTCCATGACGAGCTGCTCCAGCGCCTGAAATATCGCTACGAGCAATGGTCGTATTGAGACCTTTGTCAGAAAGTGATTCACGAGATGGAGCGCCCACACGCGAGCGATCGGCTCCATCAGAATAATTGGTCCACTCTGCACCAGGGTCGATGGCGTTCTCTTCTACAACTGTACCACAAGCAGCGCAAACGGTTTCACCTCGAATCTCGTCTTCATCCCACTCTGTTTCACCACACTCGACACACGGAGTAGTTTGACCCACCGTTCGACGTTGGGATGGACGCCCCGCACCAATGGGGGACTTCCGTGTGTTCTGCTTCTTGCTATCTGATTCTGCTCGCTCTTCAACCATACTAATCAACCTCGGGTTAACATCTGTACGCCGCCGTATATAAACACTTCGTTTAGATGGGGTTTGTTTCGTTCCAGAGCACTCCACCATTCGGTCGGATATTTCCCCACCATGGGCGCCCTCTCCACTTACGTAGAATTAGATAGGAGATTCCGACCTTAAAGTCATCGTGCCCTTGCATCAATATTGTTGTCCGATGAGGGATTTACATCGTGGGCAGGTTCATGGATGGTCTGCAATGCGCCACCATCATGCCAGCCACAGTGGTGCTCGGTGCGCAGTGGGGTGACGAAGGAAAAGGGAAGATGGTTGACCAACTGGCTAGTGAAGTTAGTTGGGTTGCCAGGTTCCAAGGCGGTAACAATGCTGGCCACACAATTGTCATCGGCGATCGTACTCTAAAATTGAATCATCTACCCAGTGGCATCACCTACCCTGAATGCCAACTTGTCCTTGGCGATGGTATGGTCATCGACCCTTGGACACTGGAAAAGGAACTCGAAGATTGGTATGCATTTGGAAATGAACGCCCCGAGGGTGTTCGCCTTTGGATCAGTGAAAGATCTCATGTTAACTTGCCATTCCATCGAAGAATTGACGGTACCGATACGAAGATTGGAACTACAAAGCGTGGCATTGGCCCCTGCTATGGCGACAAAATTGAGCGAGTCGGTGTACGCTTCTGCGACATCCCCTCCCGCATGGCTGATCCTGAATGGTTGGCTTATGCTGCAGACAGAATGAATGCGAGACTCGATTTGTATGGAATCAAAGACACAACACCCTCACCTGATGACCCTGTTGGTTGGAATACCATCTCACGACAAGCTAGTTTACACGGCGAGATTACACCCCAAAATCTAGCCCTTGACCTTGCATGGGTTTGGCAACGCTTTGGTCATGCAGTTGCACCCACGGGCCTAATGCTAGACATGGCTTTGAAGCAAGGTGAAAATGTACTACTCGAAGGAGCCCAAGGCTGCCTGTTGGATATCGACCAGGGTACCTTTCCATTTGTGACATCTTCTGTGACTAGTCGTGGAAATGCGACACATGGTGCAGGCATCCACCCGGGTCACGTAGAGAAAACATACGGCGTTGTGAAAGCATATACTACGCGCGTAGGGGAAGGACCATTTCCAACCGAGTTATACGATGGCAAAGGAATGACGGATGTAGATGGAAAACACATGGCTGATGTCGGTCATGAATTTGGAACGACCACTGGGCGTCCTCGTCGATGCGGTTGGCTTGATCTCACAGTTCTACGTCATGCACACCGAATGAATGGGTTTGATGGTGTGACTCTGACCAAACTTGATGTGTTGGGAGGAATTTCTGAACTCAAAATCTGTATTGGGTACACCATTGATGGAGAGCCCTGCCACGAAGTTCCTGCAGACATTGGACGCCTTGCAAAATGTAAACCCGTTTACGAATCGGTCCCAGGATTTGAGGCGCTTTCCCTTGAGGAATGGCTAGATATTGCCCGGGACGCAACAAGCAATGGAACTGGCTTTGCAGCTTTACCCAAGAACGCGCAAGCCTATGTGGAGAGAATTGAGAAGTTATTGGGTTTTCCAATTATCAGTGTTGGTGTCGGTCCTGATCGGGAAGCGACAATTGAACGAAATTGAGAAGCGACGGAGTCAAGTAGGAGTGCCAAAGAGTGATTGACATGGGCTTCAAAGCAAAGGCACGCAAGGCCAAGAAAGGAACTGGCGATAGTGACGGCCGAAAGAGCCGAAGCAGAGATGTGGAAGATGGTGAAAAGCCCTGTGCGATCAAAGATTGCAAAAACTGGGCTGACAAGAGCCATGGTGGACGCAGCATTGCTTTCGATAATCTAGCTGATGTTTGGGAAGAAGGTGAATTGGTTGGAGAAGGGCGAAGACTCGCTGTTTGCAAGCCTTGTTATCGACATTACAAGAAAGAGAAGAAAGACGATGAAAGCCAAACGTGGTAATCTCACATTCAATTTCGTTTTCTTTTGAATTCGTTGATGTTGAAAGAGACGACATCAAGAAGGGATCTTGCAAGGTAGTATCCGAAGTAGAGAAGGATGCCCCATAGACACCAACCCCACCACGGTAATTCCATTCATTTCACCCCATTACAAGTCAAACGACCAAGACGGTTCTGGCGTCAACCAGTGACATGTTTCAGCCGGTTTGGGCCACCCGATTGGTAATTTACCTTCGCTTTCAATTCTCAATTCAACTGATTGAATGTGTTTTTGAAGAACCTCGCGGCACGAGTCCTGACCTGAAATTGCGTCACCTCGTCCACATACCAGTAGAGATGGAGATAATTTGAGTAACTTCTCCAAACTTGATTTCATTTCCACGATATTCCCGGTTGGCATATCGGCCCGCGAAGGATGACCTGCTGCTGGAATCAAGTCACCACAAATAATCACGCCTTTTTCTAGAATATGGAAACAACATGCATCACTTGTATGGCCAGGTGTATGCATTATTTTCACTGTACCATCCCCAAGATCAATCTGATCCCCATCAGAGAAACCCTCTGCCTCAATTGGTGGCATGTCTGAATCGTATCGACTGGCCCAAGTTGTGAACAAATCCCCTCCTGCAAGTGGTGCAACCGCTTTTTCATGGACCCTGATTGTTGCATCGAAATGAGTGGATAGATGGGGGGCTGCAGCACAGGTATCGAAGTGGCGATGGGTCAGAAGAATGGCTTCAACTGGCGCCCGTCCATCAAGATGAGGAGCGAGCCTTTCGATCAGATTTGCTTGATACCAAGAAGTGCCAGAATCAACGATGACTGTTGATTTAGTACCCGATACGACAATGCAAGCCGAATCGTGGTGGATTCCAGGTAAACGCTCGAGTCGCATCGTATCAATCTGATGGGAGCGTTCACAACCCAATAGAATGACGGTCTCGACGCCCCCTACGGGGGCGCTGAATTTCCACGCCGATTAAATAGGGGGAGCAAGTCGGCGGGCTCATGGCTCGATTCCCAGAAGCTGAAGCACGTCTTCTCGACGTCAGAGTGTGTATGAAGTGCAATGCACGAAATGCTCTCCGTGCAACTCGTTGCCGAAAGTGCAACTACAAGGGTCTCAGACTCAAGAACAAAGAGACAAGAGTTTGAATCTTGGCTGTTCTGTTCAAAGTCTATTTCGGACGTCTTTCCCACTAAATTGCCGGTGTATTTACAGGTCACTGGCCACCTTCGGTGGCTGATGAGACGCGAGCGGGTCTGCGATGATGAGGCGGTCAGCCCCGTGATTGCAACTGTTCTGTTGATGGCAATTACAGTTTTATTGGCCAGTGCGGTTTACTTGATGGTTGACGATGCGATTGCAGCTCCTGACAAGGGTGCACCATATGCAACAATGAGTGTTAGAGCACTGGACAATGGTTTCCAAGTCGTCCGTTTTACTGAATTATCGCAAAATTTGCACACCGCCAGTGTGACATTCTCAATTGTTCCACCTGTTGGTGTCAATGCTTCCACCATTAGTGGTCACGCCAATGATGCAGATGTCTATGGATCCGTTGGAGAAACCGTCACTTTCCATGACCGAGATGCATCATTTACAGTTAATCGAGGCGACTATTTTGTCATTAATGCAACCGCAGCAGGTACCAGTGAAGGCGGGTGGACCATTTTCATCCGGGCCGATGGTAGTTCAGGAACTACGGAATTGGCCGCCATGCCACTCCCAGCGACGCAATGATGGGGTAGCCCCCTTTCGGCAACATGTGGCCACCTTCATGGACCAAGGATTCATTTCGATTCCTGCAAACTTACCTCTCGTGGAAAAAGGTGGCCTACCACCATCGAAAAGCCATTTAATTCGTTGGTTATTGTTGGCATCCCAGGGCGAACATCAAGTCAAAATCCAAGGTGTTTCAGGTGCGGCCAAGGATGCATGTGCAATGCGTGATGCTTTGATTGCATTGGGTGTCGTAATCAACATCGAAGAGGATATTTGGACCGTCCATGGAGTTGGCTCAAATGGGTTCAATATCCCAGAAGATGAACTCAATTTACACAATTCAGGTACATCCCTAAGGTTGCTTTCCATTGCAATTACTCGAATTGGCGATTGGATAACCATCAATGGCGATTCAACTCTTGATGCCAGAATCGATCGATATTTCTGGACATCTTTGGGAATTGATGTGAACTTTGAGTCCGAAGTACGAAACTTGCCTATGAAAATCAAAGGCCCGATAACGATGAAAAAATTGCCACTAAATTGTGAAAAAACAAGCCAATATCTTTCGGCCATTACCCTATCCATGCCGTCGATGAAAAATGCTATT
>JAQXFF010000298.1 GCA_029250425.1 Candidatus Thalassarchaeaceae archaeon
ACACCAATAATCCCAATACCAATCCCAATTGACTGGCAACGGTTGGATAACCACTGTCGAAAGCTTTGGCAAATAGTGCAGGGGCGAGGCATAGTGCCAACAGGGTGGTTCCCGCTGCACCCCAACGATCAGCAGCACCGGCTACACCCCAGATGATTGCAAGCAGCGTGAGTTGCCCCAACAGGTGAACACAATCACCAGGGGACATCCCCGTCGCTTGCTCTAGAAATGCTGCCAATGCGGGAAATCCTGGTGGATACGTCCATCTTCCAACATTTGGTTCGGGTAGCATCAGTGAACCAGTCTCAGCCAAACGATGCGAAAGTGTTGCGAAACCCAACCAATCAACCCCCATTGGGCGATTCAGTATTAGCAATGGTGAAAGACAAACAACAGCCGAAATACCAAGCGCCCAGGGTAACCAAATAGGCCTCCCCGTCTCGATAAGTGCAGCATGTTTTCTCTCGGCAACAACATCCTCTTCGAGTTCCACCGTCCCCGTTTCTGCTTCAGCCGCCGCTTCAATTTCTTCAAGTCGTTCCCATGCTGACAAACGACGAACACGTACACTTTCTCTTTGCCATCCAAGTGTTGCTGAAAGAACGTTGACAATCAAAATGGTTAGTACGAGAAATCCAACTGAGTGCACGCCACGAAGCACGACCAACCACCCTGCCAATCCGTACAAAATTAACAGGCTGGCTGCGGGCACTAGCATAACTTGTCGAAGGCGATCAGCACCGGGGTCTAGGATCCGAATTAAGGCAAGTCCTGGAATCAATCCGAGGCCGATGAGAAATCCACCTCCTAGAAAGATGCTTAACAGACCAGCCTCCAATGTATCGCCTCCTAAGGAGGCGACGCTAGCCATCTACACTTGAAGCCGGTGCTTCCGAAGATGTGTTGAAGGGGCGTTTGTTCGACAGTACATGGGCGACATTGATTTTGGCAAAGTGAATTGGCATGTGACGGTTGATTTACCAGATGAATATGAAGTTAGAGATTTCACTAAAGGGGATGATTCACCCTCAACATTCGAATATGACATTGGTCGATACAACGAAGTCCGACCAGGGATGTACAACACTGAATTATTCACTGAAAATAGGTGTGTGCATGTTGGTCTAGATATTGGTGGCCCAATTGGTACACCCGTGAAATCCGTCGCCGATGGCGTCGTCGCATTTTCAGGATACAATCCCGCAGATGGAGATTATGGTCACACAGTCATCATCCACCATTCGATTCAAGGTCAAAATCTGTGGGTTTTGTATGGACATTTGGATGCTGCTTCCACGAAAAATTGTACGCCAGGAAAGGCAGTATCTGGGGGCGAAATCATAGCGTGGTTTGGAGCAGAAGATGAGAATGGTGGCTGGCCTCCACATTTGCATTTCCAGTTGTCGTATCGGGAGCCAACAACCCATGATTTACCTGGTGTTGTGACTTTACTGGAACGAGAACAAGCGTTGCTTGATTTCCCAGATCCTAGATTGGTCCTTGGGCCACTTTACTGAGAAAGGTGATTCTTGAGACCTACAATTGGACCGATTGCAGTGGGATCCTTTCCACGAAGAAGTGCAACCGCACACGACAACCAATCCATCAGTATGACAGCATAGAGTAATGCTTCGAGATGTGAATCCCCTTCGCACAACAAACCCCATGTTGGTTCAATCGTGATGTTTTCCAAAAACCAATCCAGTCGTATTTCGTTTCTCTCATGTGCTCCATCCCATGAAAATAAGAGCAGGCTTTGATTATCGGAGGCATTTTCTTCACCCCAAGCAACAATCTCATTGTGATTCATTTCGGGGATGACATGGGAGCGAGCAAAGACGCCCCCATTTTCATTCAATTGACAAACAGCTCTGTATGCTGTAGGTGCTAGAGATTGTGTGGCCAAAATGCTGATTTCACGATTAAGAATCGATTCAGCCATCTCTGCGATAACATCATCGTCACCATCTTGAGTGAAATCACAGGCATCTACTGCCTCCTTTAGACGCTCCAACATCGCATCTAAATCATCAGGCGGACTCATGATGCCCAATCGCCAAGTGAGGGCTATTTGGGCTCCAAAGATATGACCAAATGCAGATCTTGGTGGTTGCCCATCTGGCAATTGAATCCAAGTTTGGTTTGAATTTTGCAGAAGTGTTTGCAAAGCACCACCCGAAGAGAAGCCAACCACTGTACACCCAAGTCCAATCGCTGCTTCAACCGCATCTAATGTTTCCTCAGTATTCCCCGAATATGATGTTGCGAGGATCAACCAATTCTCAGAAACCCAGGCGGGTAAATCGTAACCACGATGGGCGACGAAAGGGAGGCAACCATTGCCATCAGATAGGCAAGAAAGAAAGTCGCCTCCAGAGGCGGAGCCACCCATTCCGAGGCAAACAACACCGGTAAATGCAGCATTTTCCACTGCTGATAAATCCCAAGAATCAGCCTCTTTCCACACACGTCCTAAATCGGTTGGAAAGTTGCGAATATGTCCGAGCATATCGCTGGCATCGAGACCGTTTGCCAATTCACTCAGTGTCATCATCATCCCTCCCGAGCCACATGCCCTTCATCGGGATTTCGTACCCTTGGTAGTGCAACCCACTCATCTGTAATCCAACCCAACCGTAACCGAGGTTGCTTTCCATCATCATCGTATGGTAACCGAACAGTCTGCATTTGGAAGTCACGTGGGTCCATAAATTCGGCAGCAGATGCATCCCGATTGAGTAAATCCACTTCGATTTGTTCAACAAAGCGTGACATGACGATTGCTTTTTCTAAATCTCTCCAAGAAGCGCCGGTTTTTTCACGTCGATCTTGCGCCAATAGGATGGGTCCATCTTTTTGCCAAGCACTGACCATCCAAAGGCGATTTCTCCATCGTAGTACATCGCCCAAGTCGTATCCCGGACGCCGATACAAAACCGTAAGTCGTGTTACTTCCATTCCATCCTTTTGGCCGACGACAGAATGGGTTTCCTTGGTTTGACCACCCCAACGTTGGATCATGTGCCTAGCCCAATTTCTTGCCAATGATTTACTCCCCATGGTTACATCCCAACCGCCGACAACAGCTCCTTCTTTTGTGATGAAGAACATCGGGTCAGGTTCCATAGAGGCGAGCAGGGTATCCAAAGAACCTCGTAATTCCTCAATTTCAGAATCCTCTAACTTACGACCAGCACTGCGAATTTGCACAATTGCTTCGTAATAATTCCCATCTTTGCGAGTACAAGTTTTGCAAATCATGTTCGATGTGCGTACGATGACTTCGTGCTGATCATTGAAATGAAAAGCATCAATTTGCCCATCAACTTGAACATGGATTCTCACGTTTCGATCATCAATGGTTTCCGCATGTGTTGCGATTCCTACAGCGTTCGCCCTTTCGTGAACTCGAAGCGAATCATCTAAGCGACGTTGAAGCAAGTCTTCTTGCTCAAGGTATCCCCAACGTGCATTTTCAAAATTCATTCCACACTTGGGACATCGATATGCTTGACTGGTTTCATCGCATTCAGAAAGTGTATTTCGATCACGGAAACAGGTTTCGCACAATCGGTCACCTGAATGTGGTGGTCCGGCCCCACAGGCAACGCAGAACGCTTCACCTCGAGACATTCATACCACTCATTGTTTCATGCTCCAAACCATTTGAAGTGATTTGCGCCGATTGAACCTGCCAAGAAAATAAGAATGAATGCTGCAGCAAGAATTTCCTTTGCATGTTCTGGTTTCTTCTTTAGAACTGCCAAGCCACCACCAAGCAAAATCCAAATTCCGAGTTTGAAATGAACCCATCCTTGACTGAAAGGGCTGTCGTCATACAGGTTTGCCAACATACCAAAACCCCCGATGATAATTGCCATTTGCCCAATTCCGTGCGAGATCATTCCCAATTTGTGGAAGCGGTTTTCGCCGGTATCTTTCTCGTTCATTGCCCACATGCCAAGGCCACCGTAGGCCATTGTGATAGCGAACGCTCCGGCCAAATGTAGGAGTTTGTATGTGTCATAGTCGAGCATTGCCATGGTGCTACGGCGGAGTCGTTTAGATTTGAAGCCGCCGGCTTATTCATCCGAATCCGTAGGATTCGACAACGACTCTTCTACAGCCTCAATTCTGGCTTGGACATCTTTGAGGCGATCCAACAATTGCCAAGTGAACCAACCAATCAATCCAATCATAGCTGCGTATGCAGCAGCCAAATACGCGACATCACTCATCTCAATCCATCCGTTGTTGTAACTCTGCGAGGCGCTGCTCACATTTCTGCACTTCCCAACTGACCATTGTCTGCCCGATAAGCAGAACAATCATGCCCAAAAATGCCAGTAGCCAGATTTGCAAGATTACAGAATCGACACCACTCCCTTCACCACCACCGATAACGGGTCCAGGATGTCGTTCTTGCCACCAACGAGTGGCCATGTAAGTGATGGGTACAAGGAGAAAACCGAACAATCCGATTCCTGAAAACACATCTCTGAATTCGGGTGTGTCTGGTTGACTACGTCGAGATAAAACCAGGAAGAGGGCCATCGCAGAAAGGACGCCATATGTGTTCAATCGTGCATCCGTCCAGTCCCAAGGTACGCCCCATTCAGCAGCACCCCAAATAGGTCCTGATGTAACGACACATAGTCCGAAAAGGAGACTTAATTCAGCAGCCACTCCAGCCAACGTCCAACCCCATTCCGAGCGTTTCCAAAACCAAGCAAAACTGCCAATGAATAGCATACTGAATGCAATAAAAGATGTCCATGCAGCGGGGACGTGCCAGAAAATAATGCGATAAGAATCACCTTCAAAACCTTGGGCATTTGGGGCGACCACGAATCCGAGAACCATGGCTAAACCGGCAGTTGCGAGACCCAGGAGCATCAGCCAGATCCCTCGCATGCCCATTGTTCTCAACCTCCATTTCATCAATTTGACGCTGTGCGCGGGTGCAGAATAGGAAGTCCAAACCAGATGATGAGAGGGATGCCAGTTGCCACGATTAGGGGTAGCCACGAATCTGTACACATTGATGCATCCGAGCAAGCAGAAACCGAGTCATTGGCGATGAGTAGGGGCCAGATGAGAACCAGCAATAGAAGTGGAGCATATTGGCTGCCTGTTCGTGGCATTTTCATTGCCAACTCATGGATTGCGCCACTGGCCAGATAAATACCAATGAATGGTAAACCAGCGACCATCCAAATTGAGGAGACCTCACCGATTCCAAACATCGAGGCTGTAAGCAAAGGTGAGACCAAGATCAATAAAATTGACAATGGGTCAACTGTGAATACCCTTCCACCCATCGCCATCCACCAATCTCCTGAGCGTCCTTCTTTGGCATGATGCAATGAAGAAAGACAAGGGATGGATGCTAGGAATGTAGGAACCAAGATGAGTGATCCGATTTCGTTTCCGAGTAGGGCAAATAGAACCAGTATCGATGCAATCAATGGTACACCTCGGGAAAGAAGAGGCCATTTTGTTCGCCGATCTAAGGATGATGACCAACGTGCCAGAGACAGTTTGGATTCAGTGGTTGTGAATTGTGGAATTTCTGCTGTGTTATGCGTGGGTTTGGCCTCCGTCGATTGCCCATTTATTTCCAGTAATGTTGTTGCACATCCATGCAAGCGTGCGTCGTGTGTTGCAATCAGGAATGCATGTCCACGTGCACGCAATGATACAATATTGGTTAGGAGGGTGGTGACGGACTCATCGTCTAATCCCTCTGATGGTTCATCGAGTAGGCAGATTCGTGGTTGATCGCCATAAGCTGGCATCAAACCTTGTAGAACAGCCAGTCGGCGATACAATCCTCCCGAAAGTTGACCGATTCGATCGTGGCTCCGATGTTCTAGATTCCAATGTTGTAGCAATTCTTTGGGTTTACTGACACCAGATGCCATGGCTGCATACTCTAGACGCTCACTGACCAATTCATCCCCATTTATGCCCCCTGATTGAAGGGTGATTCCAAAGGGGCGTTGGATTGAGACTTTACCTGATTGTACAGGGATTATTCCTGCGATGGATTCAATCAAAGTTGACTTACCTGAACCATTTTCACCAGTCAAAATAATGCAATTGCCAGATTCAATTTTCATATTGAAATTTTCAAGGACAGTTCGGGTGCCTCGACGCACCGTTAACGCCTCGACATGAAGTAGGGCCACATATCTTCGAATCATACACTTGGCTTGAGGCCTGCGGCGAAGAGGTCAAGCATCTGAACCAACTGAGTCTGTACATGGGACTGGCATGGTCTGTGGTGACGACCACCCTCTGGATTTATGCATTCATCTGGCTTGTTGCAGTTCTCGCACCTTTGGTCCATGCTTGGATTAAACAAACTTCAATGGCACTCGGCATTGGCGCCTCACTCATTATTGGGTGGCTGATTCAATCCATTTTGTCATGGTATGTCGGTGGCGATCTAATGTTGGCACTGGGTGCGCTTCGTCCGGAATGGGCACTTGAAACCAATGAAATGCATCGTTTCATCACGTCGGCTTGGTTACATGCTAGCACATTGCATGTATTGGGCAATTCTCTTGTGATCATTCTCGTTGGTGTTCCTCTTGAACAACGATTGGGCCGTGGGAGATTCCTCACCATCTATTTGATTGGAATATTGGGTGGGAATATCGGTTGGACTCTAGCCAATTGGGGCAGTCAAACATTTTGTTTGGGTGCATCCGGAGCTGCGTTTGGTTTGCTTGGTTGCTATCTCGCTTGTTGGCCAAGGGATGAAATTGAATTCCCCTTAATTCTGATCCGAAGATGGCCTGTAGCTTGGATTGCTTTATTCAAATTCGCCTTGGAAATCATGCAATATCCAACGGCGACTTCAAACGTGGCCCACTTAGCACACATCACTGGTTTCATCGCTTGTTATGTTCTTGCAAAACCAATTGCAAAAGGCGGTTTGGTTCCAATCGGAACAGTGGACGGTGGCCCTTCATCCAAAGGCGGTTTAGAAGCCCAACACATGGCTACAAAATCACGCATGGGTGATTTGTCGATTGATCCGTGGGATGGGGCATTGACAGGTGCCGCTTTCCGAACCATGCAAAGATTGCGGGATGAAGGGGATGAAATTGAAACACGACAAGCATGGCTTGAACAACTTTCCGAACAGGCGCAGTGTCCTGTTTGTGAGTCTGAAATTAGAGTGTTGGAAATGGACGGAATCGCCGTGCTCCGCTGTACTGTTGACAAGGCGCATTTAGAGTGGCCTTGACCAAGTTCGTTGACAGGACCTATGGTCCTGACTCGGTTGGTGTTATACGTAATCGGGGTTTGGCATCCCTTCGGGATGCATATGCTGTCGAGTGAATCCACCCTCAAGGCTCCGATTTTCGCGGTCTTGTTGTTACTTCTCACATCGATGTCCCCCCTGGCTCTTGGAGATAATTCGGAAAGCTTTGAAGTTCGTGAAGAGCCGACGATTATTGTCCCCAACCTGCCATCATTAATCTGTGAAAATGGTGAATCCTGTCCAACCCCCGATCGTGGTGTTGGACCCTGGCTTTCCTATTCGCCAGACAGGGACCACAACGGCATGGATGACCGTTTACAGCGAATCTTAGATGGAGAATACGAATCGGTGAGCACAACTGCCATCGAAGGGCCTGATGGGCGGCTAACTGTCGCAATCCACGTTGATTATTCTCAGAATCCTGGGCCCGAAGAAATCGATGAACTCAAGTCAACTTTGGCTGCACATGGCTGGATTGAAGAAGGGGCATGGTTCGATGTGCTACGTTCCATCGATACGATTTCTGTCGACCACGTTCCCCTGTCAGCATTGTTACCAATTTGGCGCCTTGAAGGTGTAGTGACTGTCGAACAACAAAATGTTATGATCCCATTCCTTGATTGGTCTGTACCTGCAATGAAGGTCAGTAATTCACCTGGATACCAATATTCGATGCGAGCATTGGGCCATCGTGGTGATGATGTTGTGGTGGCTGTACTGGACACTGGTGTGGACAATGAACATCGTTCCCTCAATGATTTTGATGATTTGAACGATGACCCTGATCTTGATGCAACCAGTTATACAGACCAAAAATGGGTTGCGGGTTATGATGCAACATCAGCCTTCTCAAATACAGATGGAGAGGATGATCCAGATGATTCTAACGGGCACGGCACACACGTTGCCGGGACTGTCCTAGGGACAGGTAGCAGCGACCGTCAATTCATTGGAGTCGCACCGGGGTCATATCTTGTAGACATCAAAGTCTTGACAGATGCGGGTGGAACGAATGCACAAAACACGTTGAGAGGCCTTCAATGGGCTATCGATAATGTGGATACAGATTGGGGTAACAATGGCTCTAGCAATGGAATCGACATACTTTCTATGTCGTATGGTAGTGTGAGCAATCCACAAAGTGACGATCCCGGGGATAATGGAAGTTCTGCAGAATCGACTCTAGTCAATCGAGCAAGTGCAGATGGCTTGATTTGTGTGATTGCCATGGGTAATGACGGAATTCGTCGAGTTCCCAGCCCTGCAAGTGCAGATACTTCAATTGCCATTGGAGCGATTGACGAACGAGATTCATTCGAACGTGCAGATGATGAAATTGCAGATTATTCGAATTGGGGTCCACGATTGAGTGATGGTGATGATGATGATTGGGATGAATTGAAACCCGATGTTGTTGCCCCCGGTACTGGAATCAATGCACCACTCTACGTGGGTGGTTCCACTCAGCTCCCTGGTTCACCTAGGCCTACTGCTGAGAATAGCTACCAAGAAATGGATGGGACCAGTATGGCGACTCC
>JAQXFF010000310.1 GCA_029250425.1 Candidatus Thalassarchaeaceae archaeon
GGTTTGAATCCTCTTTTTCTGGTGCTTCTTCAGGGATTTCTTGGATTTTCTTTGCTGCTTCGGTAAAGGTGGTGGCCAATTGTGTGACTACAGTTTCAGTTTCAGTAAATTCGTTTTGTAGTGTTGTCAAAACATCTTCAACTTCAACCAAGCGCGATTCTAAGATGGAGATGGCTTCTGAACGGGGTTTCTCTGCTTGGATCCCCGAACCGATATCGACCACGACGGTGTTGCCTTTTGGTACAGCAGGCAACTGCACACCCCCGCCTAATGGAATCATTGTGGGTTGATTGGTATCGAGAGTTTTGAGGGCTGCAATGACGCCGAGTTGTTCAAGGCGGATTTCTGACAGTTTGGTAATCTGTTCTTCGATTCGCGCCATCTTTTGTCGATTCATCTCGACAAGTTGTGCGATTCGTTGCAATTCTTGCTGCTCCATCACCGGTCCTCCGTATCGGTCGACTCGCCCGGGTATCATCAAGCCGTCGATGGCGATTGTTTCACGCTGCAAAGACAAATAGAGACATTGCAAGCATGGTCATTGCAGGTACTGCCTTACTGATTGGATCGGTGCGGATGCGCAAATGCATGAGGACTGCTCCGGCCATCAGAGTGGCCATGAACATGGCTGCTTCTTTTACAGGAAGTGGGATCCAGATCCCGGCAGCGAGGGTTACTGCAAGGGCGACTTTTGCTATCCCAACGAGAGGTAGGGCCCAGTCTGGTAGCCCGTATACTTTGAATTCTTCACGTAAATTCTTCGCGTCTCCTCCACGGTAATTCGTATCCCAATTATATCGAATTGTCCACACAAAGAAAATTACTGTGGCAATTATCAGCTGTACTATCGTTGTTATTGTTTCCATATTATTACCTCCAAGGGTATACTACATTAGTCACTGTTTACTTATGAATAGTCGTTTTGTTTCTGCCGTTGGTCTGAAGAACTGGGTATAGGTCCCATTGGGTATGGTCGCCCTTGCTGCTGTGCTACTCTGTGGTGGGAAGGGTAGTCGAATGTTGGCCGGTGGTGTGACCACCCACAAACCACTGTTGGAGGTGGGTGGAATGCCTGCGACTCGGTTTGTTGTCGAGGGGTTGTTGGGGGGATCGGTACAATTCTCTCAATTCATCATTGTCGTTCCCCCTGGACGTGAATCAGAATATGAAAAAGCGTTGGATGGGTTGGGTTGCCGAATCATCACACAAGAGCATGCATTGGGAACTGGGAATGCTGTGTACGATTCCTTGGAACACTTGCTATCCCCAGTGGAACATGTCTACGTCTCATTTGGTACGCAGCCATTGGTGCGAACTGAAACCATCGAGGGTTCTCTGAATCAACATATACAGCACAATCTCGGATTCACATTGGCCACCGTCATCATGGATCATCCGTATGCGCCATTGCTTCGGGATTCGGATGGCAGGGTTTGTGGATCGGTGGAGACGCATCTCGAGGGGGCTGAAATGCCAACGCATGGGGAGACCAATATTGGTGCTTATTGGGCCAGTAGAACTGCACTAGATGAGGTCTTGACTGGTTTGCACAACTCGTTGTTTATCGAAAAGGAAAATCGCTATGACACCAATTCTGGTGAACTGGGCTTCCCCAACGAAATGGTTCGTGGGTGTCTGGCCGCGGGATTGGGAGTTGATGGGGTTCCAATCGCCACTGAAATTGAAATGATGGGGATTAAAACACCCGAAACGTTGTCGGCGATTAGGAAAATCGTGGAGTAATCACTCTTCTTCAACTACCGCTGAGAAGTCGTGTGTGTCGCGGAATGCGGAAATTACTACGGGTTCTTTGGATTGTGTAGGTTCAATTTTGGCCACATTCTCGATATTTACAAACCGGCGATTGACGCCGTGACGGCTGCCGAAAAAGGAGTAAATTCGGTGACGTGCGTCGACTTCGTCGGCCGCGACAACGTCCTTTGTGAATGCCTGAACGACTCGTCCGTTCGGGAAGGTTCCGGTTGCTCTGAATGCCTGCATCGGGCCGGGCCACCGACCTTTCTCGTTTAAGCGCACCGTTTGTCATAGTGGGCGATGATTGATGATTGATGGGGGGTTCGGGGTGCCATGCGTCGGTCGGCATTGGTATTGTGCCTGCTTCTGCTCACACCCGTTTCCGGTGCGTGGTCATTACCGGAAATTCCTGACGTTGAACTTGAAGAAGAATGGATTGTGGAGCAAAAAGAAGGGTGGGGGCACACGGGTTGGGTCGCACTTCGGAGTGAGGGTTTGGAGCCACTGCGACAAATATCAGCGACCGAAGTACTCGTCTGGGGCGATCATGGAACTTACCAATTAGAGGTTGAGTCTGTGTTACGGGGCCCGACTGCCGATGGGTATCGTGTTGTGTTGGAACCCCGACTGCCATCACACGCACAATGGGACATTCTCTCTACGTTTGAATTTGAAGCGTTGCAACTTGCTGGAACCAACAGTGCTCTACCGACTTCATTTGAAATTCATGGTGTGGACCCTGTCATTTTCGATTCGGTTCCGGGTATTTGGTGGGTTGAGCCCTTGCTTGAAACCAAGGCGCGAAATTCACTGTCATCAAGTATTATGGAGAATGGTTCAATGAATGGGCATCCTGGTTGGGATTTGGGATTGAATGGGTCGGGAGTCATTATTGGTGTAGCTGATTCAGGAATTGAATTGGATCATGCATGTTTCAGTGAAAATGCGACTGAAATCGGTGAGGTTGGGGTAGGTCATCGCAAGGTTGTCCTCGTGAATACTAGTATCGATGATGGTGATCATTCAGGGCAGGCCGATTACAAGCATGGCACACACATCGCTGGAACATTGGTTTGTGATTTGTGGAATGGAAATGTGAGTGACGGGATGAGTCCTTCACACGGTGCGCGTGTATTGTTCCAAGATGTTGTCAATGAATCTGGTTGGTCTGAACCCACTGTGGATTGGTTACTCGCGGAGGCTGTTGCCAATGGTGTTGTCATCCACTCCGATAGTTGGGGCGATGATACCGAAGCCTACACTCTTCGAAGTGCTGAGTTTGATCTATGGCACAGAGAGATGCCGTGGTCGCTCGCATTCATTGCACCAGGAAACAATCCTTCAAAATTCTATGAGCCCGCCAATGCAAGAAATGTTGTTTCAGTGGGTGGCACCCTGAGTGACAATTCAACAGACCTCTACACTTCTTCATCCCAGGGACCGACAGAGGAGGGTTTGCGTGGTAATTTCATAGCCACACCAGCAGTTGGCATTATTTCTGCATCTGCCGATGGTAACCTGTCGTCATTCAACGATGATATGCGCTCAAGCACGGGTACGAGTATGTCTACTCCGTTAGGTGCATCCATCACGGCCGTCATTCAACAAATGGTGCAGGACGGTTGGTTTACTGAGGAAGGGTTCGTGCCATCAGGACCGCAGTTACGCGCACTTCTCGCGTTGTCTTCTGATTCCTTACCAGTGGGGGTTGCTCCTGATGCACAACAAGGGTGGGGGCGCCCCAATCTTGCCAACATCATCGACTATGATGAGAATTCATCTGCAAATATCTGGATTCATGATTCTTACATGATGAATGAAACAATTCGCATGGGTTTGATCGATGAGTGGTTGGCTGCCAATGGAAGTCGTCCATTGGAACAAGTCATTGAATCAAAATGGAATGGGTCTGATGCTCAAGGTCCGTTCCTCAAGCAAGGTGAAAATACATCTTGGAATTTGACACTAATTCCTGGTGAAGATTTGGAAGTGATTCTTTCATTCAACCAGCGGCCATTTGGTGCGGTCTCTGATGACTTAGGTGTCTCAGTAATCTTGCCCAATGGTACAGTCATTAGAAGTAATGAGTCTCTCGAAGGGACCGAGTATGTTCACTTGCTCGCTGCCGATTTGATTGGGGTAGAAAATGTGACAATCAGGGTTGATGCTAGTCTTGTCGGGATTGGAAACTACTCGGGTGTTCTTGGAAGTGATGGAGATATGTTGGGCTTCGCCCTAGCCGTCAAAGGTGTGGGTGGAGAAGTTGTTGTGCCTGAACCCGAACCCGTATCTGAACCAGAGGATGGTGATGAAGACGGAGTTCCTGATGAGGAAGATGGTTGTCCAAATACTGAATTTGAATATCGTAACATGGTGGGTTATGACGGATGTATTCCTGAACCTATGAATTATTCAACTGAGGATGTATTTGTCAAGGTCGAATGGGTTCATTCTGAACATAATGGAATGTTTATTCTTCAATTGAATGGCTCTGCTGCACCAATACACGTTGATAATTTCCGGCAGCATGTTGAGAATGGTCGTTACAATGGTACTCTCTTCCATCGCGTTATTGATAATTTTATGATCCAAGGGGGCGATTTTGAGACTGGTGAGGGCTACGGTGGTTATGCTGCACGTTTCTATCAATATTGTAACGGTGAATATTCTACTGATGTCACTTGCGCAGGACTGGGACAATCTGCGTGGACGGTTCCTGCTGAGTTAAATAATGGGTTGGATCATGTTCCATATGCTCTTTCAATGGCGAGAACGAGTGCCCCAAACTCTGCTGGCAGCCAATTCTTCATTGTTGACAAGGACGCGTATCCTGACTGGCTTGATGGTGAATATTCTGTGTTTGGAAAAGTAATCTCTGGTTATGAGGGGGTCGAGTACATCAGCACCGTCGGCACTGGGGGTATGGATCGCCCCGTCGATAATGTGATGATCATAAGTATGGGAATCATCGATTGGCCGTTGTCTGATGACAATGATGCGACTAGTGTCATCGATGAGGGGAATAATACCAATTCGTCAGAGGGGGGTTTACAGTGGCGGGTTGTGGGAGCCTTCTTCGCCATATTATTCGTTGTCATGGTTTTGATTTCTATTCGAAAACGCTCCAATAATGGATAATTTTGTCAGTCGGAACAAGGTGAACCTTCAAACCTAGGACTCGCGTGCGCGTGAGTGGCGCTGACTGCGTCAGGTGAGAAAAATGGCAGAGAGACTATACATTGGAATCGATTTAGGAACATATCAATCTACGATTTCAGCAAGCAACGGACAAAGCGGCACAGTCGAGACGGTTGTGGGTAAGCCCAAGGATCCAATCGCACGAAATTTCCTCAAGCGTGACACGCTTTTTGGTGCAGATGCACTAAAGAACAAGCTCGCTTGCAACCTATACCGCCCCCTTGCAGCAGGTGTTGCTCAGGATGATGAGAACAACTTGGCAGCAGCCAAGGCTTTCGTCACTCACCTTGTCGAAAGTGTGGACCCGGAAGACTTCGATGAAGTCTACGGCGTTATCTGCTCACCAAGCCACATCTCGTTTGTAGACAAGAGCAATCTTGTCTCGATTTTGCGCGGCCAGGTCAACGCGATCATGGTTGCCTCTGAACCGTTCGCTGTTGCATACGGACTTGGAGAAATCGGTGGAAGTATTGTTGCTGACATCGGTGCAGGAACCACTGACGTTTGCCGAATGTACGGTACTTTCCCAAATGATGGAGATGAGTGCACACTCGAAGAAGCTGGAGATTGGATCGATGAAGAATTGAAAACACTCATCGAGAAGAAGTACACCGGCGCACAACTCACCAAGGACATGGTTCGTGGATGGAAAGAAGCGGGCTCATATGTTGGTGAAGGTCGAGAAATGATGGTTGAACTCAGTGTAGATGGAAAGAAGCAAGTTGTCGATGTGGGTGACCTGATTGGAATCGCTTGCACCAAGCTTGTGACACCCCTTGTCAACTCCATCAAAGGCATTGTTGCAGGTGCAGATCCAGAATACCAACCAATCATGCGAAACAACATCATTCTTGCTGGTGGCGGTTCACTAATCGAAGGATTGGCTGACGCTGTTGCTGAAGGATTGGCTGACATCGGTGATGTCAGTGTTTGGTGTGCTGAAGACCCGGTCGAAAAGGTGGCAGAAGGTGCACTTGCACTTGCTTGCGATATGCCTGATGACCAGTTCACTTCAATCAACTGAGGGATGGCGGATGCAGCCTAGTCAAGGCGCTGTGCCATACACCCCCCAACAACCCACAATAACGGGCAGTCCTGTTGCTGTTGGACTGGGAATGCCCGTTACGGGGCAGTTCTTTCCAACTACGAATGCAATGGTGGCTCTGATTTTGGCCTGTCTGTCTTTCGTTATATGTGGTGCATGTATGTCCATTCCAGCAGTCATTCTCGCTGGTCAGGCGTTACAAATCACAAGTAGTATGCCCAATCACCCAGATCATGGTACGGCCAAAGCAGCGCAAGTTGTGGCATGGGTCAATATTGGATTGACTGCTGTCGTGGTGATTGCATACGCTGCATTGTTTGGATTCTTTGCAATGAATGGTGATTTTTGAGTGGGTTTCGGTGGACCCCGTGGGTCTGAGAAGTGTGATTTCATGTCTTCGCGTGCCCGAAAGCATCAATTGATAACCTAAACGTTGTTTTTTGGGAACATGCGCACGACTCTGTCTTGGGGAATTGTTCTCCTTTTCGTTTCGATATTTGTTCAAACAGGTGTTGCTTCGGGAGTTAATCAAGAGTCTGGATCAGGGGATGTGATCATCACTGTCGACAGTACCAATCTTCGATTTTCGCCCGATACTGTCACGGTGACTGAGGGTGATACTGTGCGGTTCTTCTGGAATGGGCAGGCTCTACCCCACAATGCAGTTGAGACAAACGAGTTATTCGATTCGGGTGACCCACAACGTGATGTTGATTATTCATTTACTTTTGAGGTTGGAATGAATGGAACATATGATTTCGTTTGTGAGCCTCATGCCGCCTTTGGGATGGTGGGTCAAATCATCGTTGAACCAGCGCCCATGAATCAAGAAAATAACACTAACAATACCAACGTGACGGATTCTCCTGAAATGGAGGACAAGATGTTGCCTTCACTTTCCATCCCATTCACACTTGCATCTCTCGCTGTCGGGGCCTGTGTCCAAAATCGTCGAATCCAGTAATTCCGGTGGACCCCATAGGGGTCCGAGAAGTGGTGTTTCATCGCTTTGCCAATGTGAAGGTTCAAGAGTGGAACAGTGACGATAGGGGCTGATTGACATGTCAGCCTCTTCCATGGATGGTTCGGAGAGTGTAGACCGCGCGGCGCTAGCAGGGATGCTCAAAGGCTACGATGCGGACCAATTGGTAGAGGAAGTTCTCTCTGCCTGGGATGAACTCTCTGGAAAGAACGGTGAAATCGCCTCAGTAAAACAACGCAACCGAGTCTTGGAACTCGATTTGGCAGAACGGGAAGACTTGGGGGCTCCAGAAAAGGCTCGCCTAGGGCGACTTGAAGAAGACAACCGCGAAAAAGAAGCGAAGATCATTCATCTTGAACGGATGCTTGAAGATTCGTACATGCAGAATGAAACTCTATCGACATCTGTTGACAAAACTCGAATGGAAGGAATGGAGGGGGAAAATACTCGCCTTTCGGCCCTCTGTGAAGAACAGGGTGGAGTCATTGCAGAAATGGAAGGAAAGGTCGACCAACTTGTGGATGCATTGGAAAAAGCAGCAGAGGCTGGGTTGACTAGTATCACTGCTGATGAAGTTCGTATGCTCAATAAGGAGCTTGCAGATACTCATCGTCGCATTGAAACGGGAGATGCTGAGCGTGAAGCTTTGGAAAGTGAACGTGAACGCCTTCGTGAGATGGTTGAACAGGTTCGAGGGTTGATGGAACAACGTGACTTGCGAATCAAAGAAATGGAAAGCCAGATGCAGCGGGTGATGGAAGGTCCTCGTTCAATTAGTGCAGAACATGATTACTTGGTTGAACAGATTGAGGAGTTAAAGCGTCGATTGTTGGATCGCAACCGGGAATATGAGGCGTTGCGGCGGCGTGAGCGAAGACTTCACCGCGATGTCTTCGAGCGTGATGAAAGAATTTCACAAATACAACTCACTATGCAAGATATCGAAGGGGGTCTTACAGACCGTTCTGCAGAACTCAAAGCATTGGAAGAGCTTCACGAGCGGACGTTGGCAGAAGTTGACACACTCAAGAAGAGTGAGCGGACTCGAGAAGTGGTTGGTGCTGCCTTCCAGGATTCATTGGGTGTGCTACGTGCGCATGAGCAAGTCAAGGCACGAAAGGAAGCATTGGGGATTGAAGATGATTTGTCCATCCCAGAGCCTGCGCCGATCTCAGAACCAGGTGGTACCGCTCCAGCAACGATGGTTGACATCGATGATGATCCAGAGTGATTTTTCTGGATAACATCGCCTTGATTGGAATGGCTGGGGTTGGTAAAAGCCATATTGCTAAAAAAATAGCAGCGGTTTCAAATTATGAATATGTGGAAACGGACAAACTCATCGCTGAACAGGCAAATGAGGAAGGTATGAGATATCACGACCTTTCTGATAGTGATTTTTTGAGGATAGAAAAAGATGTTTTTAGGAGTTTAAGGAATTTATCGGGTAAAATTATCGATACTGGTGCTAGCGTAATTTATGATTGCGATATAATGTGTAAAATTGCAGAATTGGGTCATATCATCTACATTAAAGACGATATTAATGTGATTGTGGCCCGTTTCAATGCTCGTGGAAAGGTGCCGTTGATGGGGATTGAAGGGAAGACATTTGAACAGTTATTTGTCGAAAGGAAACCGTTGTATGAAAAGTATGCACAATCCACAGTAACACGAAACAGTCTTCGCAATAATGATGCGCAACTGGTAGCGGAACAAATACTTGAGATTGTTAAGAATGTTTAACTTCGAAGATTAGATTTTGGTCTTGAATCCCATTGCTCGTACAACACACCAACCCATTCGGGCTTCCCACATTGAAAAAAGCCCGCCTGCGATTGAGCTAGTCGTCATGACATAGCCTATTGTGGTGGGTAGTATTCCAACAAATGTCGTGATGCCTAACAGACCGCCGCCAATTACAGCGATAATTCCCATTCGTAAACGGGCGGCTTGCCCACGTGCGTCAATATTACACTCGAGTGCCATGATCATTCACCTAAGGTCTCATTTCGCCGATGAATGTCTCAAGGGTGCTTTGTAATTCATGGGCGTCTGCAAATTCCTCACATAAATTCCCTGTAACAATCCAATCTGCGCCTGCATCGATTGCGAGTTTTGCCGTAGCCCCATTTCGAATACCGCCGCCAACTAACAACACAAGTTTACCGCTAGCGGCTTTGGCCGCACGAATCAATTCGGGGCTCACTGGTGTGTTTGCTCCACTACCTGCCTCAAGATAGAGGATTGAGAATCCGTATGATTCAGCACACATAGCATAAGCTGATATCAAATCTGTTTGATTGGATTTGATCAGGTTGGCTTGTCCTACTTCGCCAGCTTTTCCACCTGGTGCACAGATGACGTAACCCATACCCATCGGTTCCACGCCCGCTTTGCGGATGTATGGGGCTCCACGAACTTGCTCACCAACCAAAAATTCAGGGTTTGTGCTATTCATGAGCATCATGAAAGTGATGGCGTCTGCTGATGGTGAGAGTGCTGCAGCACCCTGGGGAAAGAGAACTACGGGGACTTCCCAATCCGTTTCAGATAATCCTGAATCTTGGCTAGCATTCCATTTGCAAAGTTCGAGTGCTTCTTGAATTGCAACAACTGTTGGATGTACATTGTCTTCATCTGTACCGCTTGAACCACCCACAAAAATCATCTTGCTCCCTGCTGAAACAGCTGCGATACAACGTTGGGCTGCAACATCTGGTGTTGCGTCATCTGGATCGATGAGAATCACGTGAGAAGGTTGGGTTTGCGCACGCACATACGATATTACGTCAGTATGTGTAGATGGTCGCATAAATTGACCCAGTGGGATTACGCCTTTGGCTCTGACGCCAATTCAATACCGCGAGATATGGATGCATCGATACTTGCATTTTCAATTTCGAAGTGGCCAGTGAACCGTTCAAGCCACCCTCCTTCAACATCAGGGAGTTCGTTTCTACTCCAACATTCAACAGTGCCATCACTTCGGTGAGCTATTATTTCTGTAGATGGTTCTCTACCGGTTAAAGTCACGCCACCTTCCCATTTTGTGGAAGATTGATTTGTGGTGTTAATTGTGTGATCAAACTTTGTTGAAATGGTAGAAGGGTTGGTTTTGAGGAGGTATGTGATCGGAAGTTTTTGGGCCATTGATTTGGCTAGCCATGTACGTCGACAACCAGAATCTGTGAGTTGGATATGATTAGAATATTCATCCAGATTTATTTGACCTGTGATCCATCCTGGTTTATTTTGAGGGTGGCCGAGTTCTGTATGAGATTCTACAATTGTAACATCATGGCCTTTGAGATGGAGTTCTCGAGCACAGCTTAAGCCAGTTATATCAGAGCCGATGATGAGAATTTTCACACAGTCGCCTCCGGTTTGATTTCCAATGCGAAGACAGGACAGGAGGGGAGGCAGTGTTCACAATGTGTGCATTTTGGTTCGTCGACGATTGCAAGAATGCCTTCCAATGTGAGGGCGTCAACAGGGCATAAAGCGATACATGCACCACAACCGTAGCATAGATCGTCATCAACCACGAAGATGTGTTGTGGTAATCGCGCCATATTCTTTGGAGGGGTTTAGAGGATTTCAAGACACCCACCCCTTGATTTCCACTGGAACTGATAATCGGGGATGAAAAGACATCATGAATGCTGTCTTTCTTAGAAATGACATAGATGTTCAAGCAAAAGTAGACTGAAGTGTATAGTAGTTGAGGAAAGGAAAATGAATTTATTTTTAGATCGGTGAAACATTTTCTATTTCCAGTGGAAATAGAGGGGGACCCTATCCGAACCTTCATTCGGAACCATCGCATGGTCCTAGCATGGTCCTCTATACACCAGGCCGAACAAGTTCATATCCAGATGAACCAGTTCCCTCTGGAATTCGAATCCATTTCTTAGGCGGTGGGAATGAAGTTGGAAATGTAGGGGTTATCCTTGAAGACAACCAATCCACCCGACTACTCATTGATTATGGATTGGCCCCAACTTCCCCACCAAGATATCCTTCTGAAGCTCCTGCAGTAACAGATGCGATATTCACACACACACATATCGATCATATTGGAATGGCACCATGGTTGGTTGGAAACCACCAAACACGATTACATGGTACAACATTAACAGCGGCCCTTTCCCGATTAATGTGGAAGGATACCTACAAAGTTAGCTCAATCGAAGGATACCCCCTTCCATGGGATCGGAGGGATGAGGATGAAGCAAATGAAGCGTGGGAAACCCACAATTACAATCAATGGATTAACTATCAAAATTGGAAATGGCAACTCCACCCAGCAGGACACGTTCCTGGGGCTGCTATGATCGAAATTGAAACACCAACCCATCGCATTCTACATTCAGGAGATATGGACACACGAGACAGTCCAAATTCTAATGGGGCCAAACCAGTAGAATGTGACATACTCTTGTTAGAATCTACATATTCAGGTAAGGAACACCCGAATCGGGTCGAAGAAGAAGCCCGATTTATTGCCAAAGTTGTAGAAGTTGTTGAACGAGGTGGTATAGCGATAGTACCTGCGTTTGCCAGCGGTAGGGGACAAGACATTCTTAGAATATTACACAATTCAGGATTGGATCTAAATGTTCACTATGATGGAATGGGCAAAACCGTTTCACAGAAATGGTTGGAGCACCCAGAACACCTTCGAGATGCAAAAGGGTTTGAAGATGCATTCCGATGGTCGAAGCGAGTACGTTCGAAATCGGATCGGAAACGGGCACTAGAAGCAGATGTCATCGTCACCACCAGTGGAATGCTGGATGGGGGACCAGCTCTTTGGTATCTCAATCGGTTGCGGATGGACAATCGTTGTGCAGTTCTTTTCACAGGTTATCAAGCCGAAGGGAGTGGAGGTCGAAGATTGATTGAGAAAGGAAGTTTGCCAATTTATGGACACAACGTCGAAATCGCTTGTGAGGTAGATCGGTTTTACTTATCCAACCATGCAGGCCATTCAGAATTGGTATCTTTTGCGATAGCATGCGACCCTAAACATGTGGTTTTATTCCACGGAGACCCCGAAACACGTCCATTATTGGCAACAGCATTGGAAGCAGAAGGAATGATTGTTCATTGCCCTAAGAACGGCGACAGCATCCACATCGAGTGAAAACCAACCCCCCAATCATTGATTATGGGTGGGCAATAGGGATTTGTATGGCACGCAAGGGAGCAGCCCCAGGTGATGGCAAAAAGAAGCGACGTCGTCGAAAGATGCGACTCACATTGAAATCCCGTGGTTTGAAGAAAGAACAGGGATATACCGACAAGGTTGGGTGGAGTACAGCGACTCAAGATACCCCCCAAGACACTGGCCCGGCCGAACCTCAAGTCATCCGCCACCAATGTACGATGTGTGGTGCAATGAATCAGATTCCCAAACCATCGAGAGCACGTTACAAGGTTGAATGTGCAAACCCAGATTGTGGCCACGTCGACGAACTTGGTACACTTTGATGATGTAGGGCGAACCATTATCGCAACCGCTCATTACGCCAGCAATATGTCTGGAAATGAGCCGACCCCTGAGCAACAACTCGCCGCAACCCAACAATTCTCGAAAATTCTACCATTCATACTCGGCTTTAGTTGGATTATCGCAATTCCTGTGAGTTATCTCTTCATTGCACCAGTGATAAGCGATGAAACTCTGATCCGAATAGGAATTACCATTTTAATCGCAATTGCCAACGGTGTTGCTGATGTTGTTTTTGTAAAAATTATGGCAAAGAACGTTGAAACAATGAAACGGAACTTGGAGAAACCCGACCAAGAATCTGGAAATGGTGAAGAATATTCACCCAACAATAGCATTCTCAATTAAGTGCGTAATCAAATTAATTCAAAAAGCCGCTTCATTGCTGCGATTAATAATACAACAACCAACAATTTTCGCACCACATTTTGTGGAGCAACATCAGCCCCATACTTGGATCCGATAAAACCCCCAACAAGAACGGCGAACACGAATGGAAATAGTGTACTCCAATCCAGAATTAATTGACTTGAAAGAGCTGCACCCCCCAATCCAGATAGTGAATTGACCCAGATAAACAAGGCAGAGGTTGCAGCAGCACTCTTTGGTGTCGCCCACCTCTTCATCAATAGAATGGGGGAAAGGAAAATTCCACCCCCCACTCCAATGATTCCACTCGCCAAACCAATTGTTCCACCGACAGGCAGAGCAACCTTCCACTCAGGAACCCCTTCAGCAACCACATCAATGGTTCGAACAGTTGACAGCCGCCATGCCGCCGCCACTAAACAAACCGATAGTAAGAGATCGTATACACCCCCCTCAACGAGCAAGTAACCCCCCAACATCGCGAATGGAATACTTGCAACAATGAATGGAATTGTCAATTTTGAAACATGATGTCCAGCTCGTTGGAAATGCCAAAATGCAATTGCTGCCACCACCAAATTCAGACACCAAGCATGTTGTTTAAGCCAGGCAGCCTCCATCGCCCCATACGTCGTCAAAGAGAGAATGGCAAGATATCCAGAAGCACCACCATGCCCCACACTAGCATAAAGTGCAGCCACGATAAATAACGCGAAACAAATTGCGACAAACAACAAATCCACATCGGGTCGCCCCCGCCGTCGAACTCAAACCCATCGTCCCCATCGGCTCCTCATGGAGACCTTTGTCACCATTGAGCGTGCATTACAAATCGTTCGTAAAACCCCCATTCAATCCACCACGGAAACCATATCGTTGGATCAAGGGCACAATCGAATTCTCTCCAAAGATCTACAATCCAAGGTAGACGACCCCGCGTTCGACAATTCAGCCATGGATGGGTGGGCCGTTCGTAGTGAAGACACCACCAGGGTCGAGATTGGAGTGACGACTGCAGGCGAAGCATCATCTGAGATAGGGGAAGGTGAAGCGATCCGAATCATGACAGGTGCATCCATTCCAAAAGGCGCCGACGCGATCGTCATGGTTGAGGACGGTATCAACGGCAAAGCTCACACGAATTTCATTCGGAAACGTGGAGAAAATTTGCGCCAAGGAGAAACCACCCTCACATCCGGCCAAGTCATGACGCCTGCCGCCATATCTCTAGCCGCCACCATGGGGCACAACACCATCCCCGTTCGTTCACGACCAAAGGTCGTAGTCATCAGTACAGGCGACGAATTGATCTCACCTGGAAGTGAATTGAAAGAAGGCCAAATCTACGAATCAAACTCATATGGATTGTGTGCATTATTGGAAAAAATAGGATGTAAACCCATACGCCACGAGGTTGTAGAGGACACGATGGATGGACTTCGAAACGCACTGAATTCGATTGATTGTGACGTAATAATAACCAGTGGCGGCGTCAGTATGGGTGACCACGATTACGTTCGTAAATTGATGGAGGAGGAAGGCACCATCCATTTTTGGAAAGTTGCAATGAGGCCAGGTGGCCCACCATTGTTTGGCACATGGAATGGAATACCACTATTCGGATTACCTGGAAATCCAGTCAGCAGCCACCTTGTATTTTCACTACTGGTTGCACCATGGATATCCCCCGAAATTCAATTGGCCAAAGAGGTCAAAGTTCGAATGAAAAATCAAGTGAAGGGCGCCCCATCCAAAGTCTGCCTACGGCGAATACAAATTTCCACCGTAGGAGACGAACTCGTTGCAACCACACACACACACCAGGGTAGTGGTAATATCCATTCTATGGTCGCCCACAATGGAGTAACATACCTCCCACCAGATACGGGGGCAGATGTTGGTGACACAATCCAAGCCTTATGGTTTCAATAAATGATATTGGACGACTATACTTAATTGCAACAAAAAGTAAATACCACTCTTTTCAATCAACATGAGTGATACGATGAAGCAACGAGCCCCATACCTGGCCACATGGCTTGTTTTTCTAATGATTTCTTCAGTAATGTTGATGATTTTTTTCCGTCGTTCTGATTGGTGAATCTGATTGGCTAACTCTTGCCGATGTGTCTAGTGTTTGAATCTCGGCCTCATCTTCAAGAATTGGTATTTCAACAATATCATCGGTAGGGGAATAAATCATCAACATTAC
>JAQXFF010000005.1 GCA_029250425.1 Candidatus Thalassarchaeaceae archaeon
ACTCAAAGTTGTGGACCACTACATTCGTCCTCATCATTTACTTCGCCATGACCAATGTCATGATTTGGGGTCTTTCTGCAGCCACCATTGACGTGTTCAGTAGTTTCCGCGCAATCATGGCTGGGGCCTCTGGTTCGATTATGCACCTGGGTATTGGACCGATTGTTACAGGTTCGATTATCATGCAGTTGTTCGCTGGTGCCAAAATCATCAAACTTGATCTTGGCGATAGTGATGACAAGCAGTTGTACCAAGGTGTGCAGAAAATTCTGGTTCTGATCATGATTCCAGTTGAATCCATTCCTCAAGTCTATGGATTCCTTGAGGCCGATCTTGAATTGGTCGGTCAGTTCGGTCAAGGTTGGGCAAATGCAATCATTGTCAGCCAATTGTTCATTGGTTCTCTACTTGTTTTCCTACTTGATGAGATGGTCAGTAAGTGGGGCATTGGGTCCGGTATTTCTCTGTTCATCGCTGCCGGAGTGGCACAATCGACATTCGTTGGAACGCTCTCTCCATTGGCGGTTAACGGTGGCTCATTTGCACTTGAAAATCCGCCTGCCGGAACCCTGCCGATGATCTTCTACACATTGCGAACTGCTTCGTTCTCAGAGATGGTGTCGGCCAACGGTTTCGAATCGATCTTATTGGGTGATGCTGCCCATCCGAACGCGGTAGTGGCTCTATTCTCGAGCGTAGTTGTTTTCCTCGTGGTTGCGTATGCTGAAAGCAGTAAATTGGAGCTTCCACTGACACACGGAAAGGTCCGTGGTCATCGTGGACAGTATCCAATTCGATTGGTTTATGCAAGTAACATTCCAGTGATTTTGATGGCTGCATTGTTGGCCAACTTGAACATGTTTACACTCCTCTTCTGGAGCCATCCAACGATGTCTACCGTTCCGATATTAGGATCTCAAGGAGATTGGTCAATTGCCGAATATCTTGGTTCTTATGACATAGGTCAGACCCAGGCTACCGACGGTTTCGCTTGGTATGCATCCATGGTCAATGGGGTAGGTGATTGGTTGATTCCATTGCTTGAACAGTCTCCAGATCCCTATGGACATAGCCTCTGGCAGGTCGTTCTGCACGTGATTACATACGTGACTGTAATGACCTTGGGTTCGATGATGTTTGCCAAGTTTTGGATTGAAACAACCAACATGGGTCCCAAGGATGTTGCCAAACAAATTGAGAATACGGGCATGCAGATTCCTGGATTCCGGAAAAATCCAAAGGTCCTTGAAAGAATTTTGATGCGTTATATCCCACCAGTCACCCTGTTTTCAGGTGCGTTTGTGGGCCTTTTGGCCGCTGGTGCAGATCTGTTGGGAACGGTTGGAAATGCAACCGGAACAGGGTTGCTTTTGGCCGTTGGAATTATCCTGCGAACCTATGAGCAAATTCAGAAGGAACAAGCGATGGAAATGCACCCCGTTCTGCGAGAATTCTTTGGTGCGGAATGAGGCGCAGTCCCTCATTTGAGCAGTTGAGTCAACTCGTCATGTTCATATAGTAAAGGGCGGTCGGCGGGACGCTACGTCCAGTCACGGCGTTGGGACCAGAGCATTCGTGCGATGACGGATTCCATCCGACAAGACATAGCCGAGGGAAGTGCGGTCCCCAGCCGAGCTGGGGGCTGAGAGGTGATCAAGATTGTACAACGATACACATTATGATGTGTGCAACGTGAGTAGAAACAAAGTATTTTTTTCAAATTC
>JAQXFF010000010.1 GCA_029250425.1 Candidatus Thalassarchaeaceae archaeon
GATATTCACTATGCGTAATCAGATAGTGTTGAAAGAGGGATGAGTGGGATTCCTGCTCCTTCAAATGCCTCTTTACCACCTTCTTCACGGTCTACGATACTGATGCAAGCCACGACCTCGCAGCCAATCGCGCGCAAGCGACCAGCTGCTTTCAGAGCCGAACCACCGGTCGTCGTAACATCTTCTAGAATGACAACGCGATCTCCGGACTGGATTGTGCTTCCTTCAATCCCTGGTGGATTGCCTGTCTTGCGCCCTCCCCGGCCCTTTGGTTCCTTGCGCATGATGAACCCACGGAGGTGGCTACCTATTCCAGCCTTGGCAATTGCAATCCCTGTGAGGGGGACTGCACCCAATTCCAAGCCGCCCACTACGTCTACACCGCCCTCAATTCCTTCGATTGTATGATGGATTAGAACTCCGAGTAAATGCGCAGATTCGGGGTCGCACATCACCGGTTTGGTATCGAAAAAATGACGACTGGTACGACCCGATGCAAGTGTGAACTCTTCGGTGTCGGCTCGAAGATACGCCAGACTTCGAACTTTCTCGATCAGTCGGGCCCGGGCCTCATTGGTTCCTGTGCTCTCTGCCATCCTTCTCCCCGCCATGCGTCGTTGCTGACCTTCCATGAACCTTCGCCGTGTATGAATACACTTCCTTAGGAAGTGCTTTGGAACCCACCCAATGCTTTAGAGCGGCCGGCAACCCTTGGACGATGTTCGCACGGAGTGATGAGATGTCAGATGGGGGAGTGAGCCGTTCTGTTGCGCCTCTCGATGTTTCAAGACTTGAAAAAGAAATGGCAAATTATCAATCATATCTCGATGAAAAATGTGAGGAAATTTACCAACTTGCGGGAGAAGCACGTTCAAAGGGTTTTGATCTCAAAGACGAAGTTGAAATTCCACGAGCCATTGACCTTGCAGACAGAGCTGAAAAATTGCTAGAAGACTATCTGAGACCGTCTCCCAATGAAGATCCAATACCCATCCAAGATGATATTCGGAAAATGCTAGCCGAAAAATCATCAAGAGAGGATGCTGCCATTGACATGGCAGTTCATGTTGCACTGCAAATGCATGATGCGACTGCTGATGTCAAGAAGAGTGTAGACACTGGGTTACGGGTTGGTCTTGCAGTTTTGACTGAAGCAGTTCTCGTTGCACCACTTGAAGGAATTGGACAGGTGCGAATCCTAAACAATTTGGATGGTACTAGATTTGTATCCATTGATTTTTGTGGACCGATTCGTGCTGCTGGTGGAACAGCACAAGCTCTGGCAGTATTGATTGCAGATATGATTCGCCGTGCCTTAAAACTCGAAAAATATAAACCAAGCGTACCCGAAATCGAACGAGTAAAGGAAGAATTTGGGCTTTATCGTGGTGGTTTGCAATACAAACCACCACCCGAAGAAATCGAGATGATTGTCAAAGCATGCCCAATTATGATCAATGGCGAGGAAACTGAAGATATCGAATGTGCTGGATATCGTGAAGTTCGCAATATCGACGGGGGCAGGATACGTGGTGGAGTAATGCTGGTAATTGGTGAGGGTCTGTGCTTGAAAGCCGCTAAAATTCAGAAACATACTGAGCGATTGAACATACCCGGATGGGAATTCATTTCCACTTTTGCATCGAGACAAAAAGAAGGTTCGGATTCAACCTCTGTAAAACGGCGAAAAATCAAGACTGACGATCGGTTCATGCGTGATATCATCGCAGGGCGACCCGTATTTGGTGAACCCAATACCCCTGGAGGATTCCGACTAAGATATGGTCGCCCGAGAACTTCTGGCCTTGCAGCAGCCGGTGTCCATCCGGCATCGATGCATGCGATGGGAGATTTTCTAGCAGTTGGAACTCAAATGAAAATAGAGCGGCCAGGGAAAGCCTGCGCAGTAGTTCCTTGCGATGATTTAGAAGGGCCAACCCTCTTGCTGAAAAATGGACGCTACGGTCGTATTCAATCTGCAGAGATGTGGCATCGAATTGAGGATGATGTGCTTTCAATATGGGACAATGGGGAATTGATGATTGGTTATGGGGAATTTGCTGAGAATAACAAACCCTTGGTCCCCTCCGGATATGTTTCCGATTGGTTTGCAAGTGATTTATTGGAAACATTGGATTCCGATGAAAGCGTTGAAAAATTCGCGAAGGTGCTTGGAGTCCCACGTCGCCGCTTACCCAAGGGATTGCCCTCTACAGGAACGATTGGTGATTCAGAAGATGTACTGGAGAATCATCGTCGACAACGTACATGGCATCGTGAACTGAGAAAAATGGTCCTTGATTGGGATACCGTTGTCAAACTTTCTCGGAACTTCACAACCGCCATTCCACCTCCTTGGAATCTTTGGTGGAATGACTTGCCTCTGGAATTTTCCACCCCACTCATCACGACACTCCTTGAAGGGAAAATAGTCTCGGCGATTCATCCTGACGATGGGGTCTCAACTTACCCTCACCCTGATCGGAATTGGATGCGATTACAGGGGGCAGCTGCAAATTGGGAGCCCATTGACCATACTCCGGCTGAACTTCCAATGAAAGGCGGAGATCAATCGAAAAAATCCTCGACTCGAAATACAATACCTGAAGAAATGCCAGGACAAATCAAATCGATTCCGGCATCTGTTCTCGGTGATTGGCCCAATGGCACTCACCATCAAGAACATGGTATTGTGAAATCCGCATTAATGATTCTTGGAATCCCAC
>JAQXFF010000026.1 GCA_029250425.1 Candidatus Thalassarchaeaceae archaeon
ATTGGGTGCCATCTGCATGCAGCCACTGCTCTGGATGCCGTAGAACGTGCCTTTGTAGCAGTGACGATCATTCTTCAATTCCTCTTTGGTCCAATGGCAAACTTTGACGCCACCGTGTTCACCAACCAAGTGATATCGTTGCTTTGAGAGCTTGGCCGCAATCTGCGGTTCAATCTTCGTAATGGGGCTCTGCATGTATGCTACCTCCGACATCACATCCCACAGAGGGGCAGTGTTGGATAGTGGCCCGAACGCTGTCGGTGATATGAACTCGTCGAAACATGAATTGAAAACCAAAGCCGCCTCCGTCTGGACATGGCAGAACGAGTGTGCATCGTCAGTGGCGGGAATTCAGGCATTGGATTCGAACTATGTCGCGGTATGGCTGCGGCTGGATTTCATGTGGTCATGGTTAGCCGAGGTGCTGAACGCGGGCAACCCGCTCTGGACAAATTACAGGCCGAATTTGGAGATTCTGTGGAGATGATGTTGTGCGATATGAGTGACCTTTCCAACATAGCGAAACTTCATGCAGAATTCACAGAAAAATTTGACCGACTTGATGTTCTCCTGAATAACGCAGGTGCGATGTGGGGCAAGCACGAAAAGACCGCGCAAGGCAATGAGATGACATTCGGTGTCAATCACATGGGTTACTTTGCGATGACACAGGCCTTCCTACCTTTACTCAAAACCACTGAGGGCAGTCGAATCATCAACACCGCTTCAGAAGCACACAAAATGGCACGCCTCAAGTTGAATGATCTCAATCGCGAGAACAAACGCTACAGTCAATGGCGAACTTATGGGGATTCCAAACTCTGCAATATATTGTTCACTCGCGAATTGGCTAGAAAACTGGAAGGTACAGGAATCACCACTCATTGTTTCCACCCGGGAGTGGTGAAGACTAGATTTGGCTCAGGGTCTAGTGGAGCCATGAGCCTGTTTTGGCCACTCTTTCGTCCATTCATGATCAATTCAAAGAAAGGAGCTAGCACAGGTTTGCACCTTGCTCTGAGTGAAGATGCTGCCACAACAACGGGAGAGTACTGGGCTCGCTCAAAACGTAACCGTGGCAATCGTCACGCTCGGAATGATGACAACGCCTCGAAGTTGTGGGAAATCACAGAAAGCATGCTCAATGAGTGAATCATCAGAGAACCTTGACGCCATCTGGCCACAAGACAAGGATCAGGGTCCTTTCCCGGGTTTTTGGATTGTGTTCTGAGTTTGGATCCATCCAGACGATGGAACCCTTTGGGTAAGTGCCGAACTCATCGTAGACCTCGCCTTCGAGTACGAGGTAAACCTCACCACCTGGATGTGAGTGGGGCTTGAACGCCTCAACTTCCACTTCTGGATCCGCATCATAGAGAACTAGCGAGGTAGAATCCTCGCGTGCGATGCGACCCAATCGTACTCCAGTGCCGAAGTCCTTCCAGCGGATGTTTTCCTCTAACCATTCAGAATCAAAGCTGATTGAAAGCCAATCGGACAGGTCGTGACTGAAGTTCGCCATGCACTTTCCAGTAATTGACACTGAAAGAGCATTGTGAGGGGATTGGAGCGTCACACTCAAGATGTGTGGCGATGAAACACATACGATGCAGGCCATCTATGTGCCATCTATTCCTCCCGCCTCTGCCTTCGAGGCTTACTTGTTTCTACTGATAATTCCATTCATTTTCCGCCTGGTGATGGTTCTCCCGCCCCTATTCGAAATTATATCGAAGTTTGGTGGAGATGCGAAATGGTTCTGGGGCCGAATCCGTGAAATTAGAATTAAGGGTTTGTCCTTGCTTGTTTTCAACGAAATCATTGCACTGATTCTTCCGGTTTTACTTGCGATTTTTGCCCGCTCCCTGTTCGATCCCGTAGGTTGGCCAGATTGGGAGGCTACACCAACTACGGGTGTGGCCATTCTGTTTGCTTTCGCCGGTCTTTGGCTGTGGGCTGATTTACTACGTGTCGCACGTACGCGTCGCCTCCTACGCGCAGTCGGGGAGAAGAATAGGTACATTGCCAAAGCAGCAGTTCACGTTGCAGCAAAAGCAAGGGGTGCTCTCGACTATCTTCGTCTCTTGTCTCCACTTGACATGCATAGCGACATTCAGGCGGTCGATGACATTATGGAAGGACGTGCAGACCCCCAAGATGAACCAGAAGACGAAGCCCCAATCATGCGCTTGGGTAGAATGGTGAAAGATCGTGCCATCATGGCAGCAGAAACAGTCACTGAAGTCATCCGTGGTAAAGCTGCAGAAACCAGTGATATGATTGATGCCCGAATTGAAGAGGAAGTTCAACACCATGCGAAAACTTCCCTATTTCTTCTCACGCGCGATATTTTGATGAGTCTTGCACCAGTTGCAGTTTTGATTATACTCGAACAACTATTATGAGCATATTTCCATAAAAATTGGCATTATGCCAACTTTTATAGCATAACGCCTTATCGTAGGGTGTATGGCGAACCCTCAGCAAATCGCAAAATTGGTCAAACTTCGAGCATTGGGTTGGTCGCAGAAAGAGATTGCAGAACAGATTGGTTTGTCGCGTCAAGCTGTTGCTTACCAACTACAGAGACTGAAAAGTGAATCTTTGAAGACAAATGTTGACGATGTATTCACTGCAGCTCTATTGGGTGGTCTTGTCGCTGCAGCAGGTGGATTAGGATTGGCGATGATATTAGACGCACTAAAGAAGGGGAAGTGAAGACAAATGGATTGGTGGTACATTCTTTGGGGTATTGCCCTTGGTTGGTCAATTCCATGGGCCATACTACGTATTTCAGATGGGATGTTCCTTTTAGATCAGATCTTCAGAATTTTGTATTGGGGTACCGTACTGATTTCGTTTGAGTTCACCGATTGGCATTGGGCCCTGTGCCTACTTTCTGGACTGATCCCAGGCGGCCTCATTTGGGGGTGTTATGATAACTGGTTTCACGAGGATGAATTCCAGACAATTGAAGACGATTTTGAACTTGTGTCATCAGAAACAAGTGTGCACAAATCCGATTCACTAATTGTTTGGAATATTCCGGGCAATCATACATCCTAGGATGGGAATGTTTGAACGAATACGAGTACAACTCCTATAGAAGTCATCACTAGAAGAATCAACCCCAACGTCTTGAGTCCACTGAAAATACTGGTGGCAGGTTCAGGAGCGGGTTCTTTCCCTAGATGCTCTTTGATGGCTTTACCAACATCTAACGTTCCTTTGGACAATTCATAGGCCTTGATCGCTAACGCAATTTTCTGTGCTTCAGCACCCCCCACAGTTGTCGCCACAATCGTACCGGTCCACATTGAAACTTTGAACCCGAGTTTGGCCATTCGAATCCGATATTCCTTGGCAGATTCACCATCTTCTTTGGGGAAGGCCTTGCGGGCGCCCCGAATCGTTGCTCGTCCAGCTCCTTTGGCGAGGAACCAGGAACCTTTTCCGACACCTTTGGCCGTGGCTACAGTTGCTTTCCCAGCCCCTTTGGCTGTGACCTTCGCGACTTTACCCGTGCCTTTTGCTGTGGCTTTGGCTACTTTGCCCGTACCTTTTGCAGTGACCTTTGCCGTCGTGCCGATGACCTTGGCACTACCACGTCCGACAGCACCAACAGAGCGCCGCAACAGGCCGCGCTTTTTCTTCGGTGCTTCTTCCATGATATGTATTGGATATTCACCCTCATAAGTCCTACATTGGGAGCCCCCAATTTCGGCTTATTTCTTGTATTTCTCGTGAATATTCATGTCCCCAAGAATTGATGTGAATTGTGTTTGAATGACTTTGGTGTCCCCATCATTCTCTTTTGTCAAAGGTTGAAGAATGGGGTCCTGCGGTTTCTTTTCTTGGAATCTAAAATTCTTTCCTTCATCTGAGGATTTTGACAACTTGGTCTTGAAATCATCCTCAAAGTCAACCGCCTTTTTCTCGCTCTCAGCAAACCCCTTGAATTCACTCAAAATCGTTGAAATTGTTCCGATTAAGGGCCCAAGTCCCAACCAGCTAAGACCAAAGATGAAAGGGAAAATTTTCCACCAGTTTGTGTCCCAAGAACCCCAAGGCAAGAGCGTCCACAAGTGTGGAAAACAGTACAGCCAAAGGGTGGCCCAGATCATGGACAAGGGAATACCCAAGGTCGCCAACCATACGACATCACCTCTTTGTTGGGCATTCACACGAGTGAAGTACTTGGTGAACATGGAGAACGCACCCCAAATTGCAGGGGCCATAACTAAGCAGAGAATAGCGACATACGCCAGAGTCAACCAAACAGATCCCATGCAAGAGTAGTCATCACCCCAGACACCACATCGAGTGCCATCATCCCACATCCATTGAAAAAGTGGTTCGAACACGACGAAATAAGCCAGTAAAGAGCCACCAATCAGCCGCGTTTCAAGAGGATTATTCTTGAAAAAGGATTGAAGATCATCTTCCAGATCTCGGTCGGCCATAATCGTGCCAGAGATTCCCGCATCAAGGGTTTTTCCCAACCTCATTCGTCATCGAACACTTCGACTTCCATGTATTTCTTGACGAAATCCGTGAGTTTGGAATTGAATCGGGTTGCGCGCACGATGTGGTTGTCAATCCAGTGGTAGTTCCCACCTCGGGGTTTTCCAAACAGGCAGGAATGCCACTTGAAACCATGTTCAGCCAACCATTTCTCAGTCACCGCGCGATGCTCTTCGGTGCGACTGGTGAAGAAGCAGATGAGGTGCCCCTCGTCGTACCACTTGTTGATTTGATCCGCCACACCATCGAATACCTGAGCTGTGGCCATCCTCTCGGGTTCTTCGTTTGGAATGTCTTCACAAATGGTTCCATCAATATCAATCAGTAAATTTTTGCAGCCTTCGGGCAATGTTGGTGAGACGGCAAGACCCCGCTCATCCACTTGTTCGACAAGGTCGACCATGAAGCGGGTCGTCCTAAGGCGATTCATGAACTAGTCGCTTGCAAATATCGTCTCTCACGGGGGAACATCAGCATGACCCAAACAATTCCTGATGCAACTTGGAGAACAGCAAAGAGTTGGATTCCTTGCCTCAGTGTCACATCTGTGTATTCTAGCATTAGACTTGCTACCAGAGTAGAGAACCCATTTACCGTCGTCATGAGCAGGAAATCTGTACTGAACAATCGTCCTCGCCATTCATCGTCACTTCGCTCTTGCAATAACACGGTTGAAAGAACCCAGTTGATTGCACTCGCTGCATGACCTATGATTACGATTACAGCAATCCATGGTGTCCATTCTATGAATCCAATAATGACGTAGGAAACCCCACAAACACTGACCAGTGAACCCAGAAGAAATGGCCAAATGTTTCGATCTGTGAATACGTAGCGTGCAAAGATGGGGCCCAATCCCGTTCCAAGCCCTCTAGCTGCAAAGAGAATTCCAATCCCTGCTGCAAGGTCTCCAAACGCAATTTCGTCTCCGATGAGGATTAGCATATACACCAATCCACCACCAAACACTGCCCACAGTGCCTTCGCAGTGATGATTCGACTCACATGGGGTTTTGAGAAAATAATTCTGAATCCATCCGCAATATTCCCTCCAGTATTTGCCCAGATTCCCCCGGGCTTGGGTACAAACGGTTCCTGAGGAATTGTCAAAGTACTGTACATCAAAGCGCCCAATACAAAGCATACAGCATTGATGATGAAGGCGACTTCAACACCATATGCGGAGACTACGAATCCACCTAAACTGGCTCCCAAACATAGTGCTGCACTCCAGGTTGCGCTGCTCAACGCATTTGCCGTCAACAGTTCATGTTCCTCAGTGATATTCGGGATTGTCGCTCTTTCTGCGGGAATGAAAACTGCATGTAACATCATCAAGACTGATGAGATGAAATAAATCATCCAAACCTCACCTTTTTCATCGACCATTAACAAGGCTAGAACAGCGATGGCAGACAGAATATTGGCCCAAATCATCAGCCACTTCCGACTATACCGATCGGCCAACATTCCCGTGAATACTTGCGGTAAGGCCAGTGAAAACATTCGGATGACAAACAGCAATCCTATGCCCAATTCCGAGCCGGTGAGTGTGTAAATCAATACGAAAAGAGCGACGGTGTTGAACCATTCCCCCAACATGGAGATTGCCAATCCAATCCAAAGCCTTCTGTACGTAGAATTCTGTCTCAGGAGTTCTAGGAAACCGACCTCCCTCCTCATTTCCATGCCTCGCCCCGCCCCTCGCCAATCTATGAGTCCTCGCGCGCGACCCATGCCAATGGCTATGGTTGTCAAGCACGCGGCAAAGGCCATGACGAGTGACCGATTGATTTGGATTGACCTTGAGATGACCGGATTAGACCCAGAAGAAAATGTGATTATTGAAATTGCAACCATTGTGACTGACAGTGACCTTAACATCATCGCTGAGGGGCCAAATATTGCAATTTTTCAACCTGAGGAAGAGTTGGAAAAGATGGATGAATGGAATGTAACTCACCATACCGCAAACGGTCTTATTGAAGCGGTTCGAGAGAGTGAAATTAGTAACGCGACCGCTGAGATTAGGACTCTAGAATTCCTTCGTGAATATTGTGAAGAAGGTCGTTCACTTCTATGTGGGAATACGATTGGTCAAGATCGCCGATTCTTACGAGCATACATGCCAACATTGCAAGATTTCTGTCACTATCGCAGCATCGATGTTTCGAGTGTGAAAGAACTTGCAAATCGATGGTATCCTAAGGACAAGGGAATTCTCAAACCTTCAGGTCATCGAGCATTGGATGATATCAAAGGCAGTATCCGGGAACTCGCTCATTATCGGGAATCCATATTCAAACCATGAGGCATTCCTTCATCATCAACGAGTAGAACATTGACTCCCACTCCGGTTCGGTGGTATGCAATCAATTCAAGCCCGTGAATCCGATGTCCTGTTGAAGATCTGCCCAATACAGATCTTTGTCGTCTTCTCCCCCATCTTCTCCAACTTCGGGTTGGGGGTTTGAGCGGTCTTCGAACTCCTTCTACATCATCAAACCAGAATACCGACCCATCTGGATTACTGAATTCAATTCCTAGAATCATGTCCACTCCATCGGTATGCTGAGCTGCATCCGCATCTGCTTCAGAAGGAATCGCCACGCAGTTCGGGTGTGTGTGCATCCAGTGTGTGAAGCGTGCGCCACGCGAACCCCGATTACTGGCAAAGAGATCATCCATCCATTCTTCAGGCACATGATGAACTGAATACGAGTTGCCACGATTTACAAGATGGGGCTCTCCGATGACAAAATTTTGGCCAGCGAACAAATCAGAATCGTGTTCTGCACCACAACAGGCCTGAATGACTTCTGCATCCATTGGCATCGTATCCATCGGGTCAAAGCCGATGAGAATTTCATCAGGAAGTGCTTTGAAAGACCAGTTCAGAATTCTTTCTAAATGGCGTACTGGGAGTAATACAAATGCCGAATATGAGTCACGATTTTCAAGTGAAGCGCGATTGTAAGATATCGCCGCATCAATCAACCAAGACGCGACCATGCATGACTGCCCCGCGGCAAGTCTGAATAAGGGTTCCATTCATGGCTTTCTTCATGGCGAAGAAGGGTGGGTTCGGCAGATTCCTCGGGGGGCTCGCGGGCCGACCCTATGACAGACTCATGAATCGGCTTGAGAAAATTGGCAAGGAATTCACAGGTGTTGCCCTTGCAACCGAGTGTGACAAGTTCGTAAAGGTCGTACGAAAAACCGTTGATGAAGAGCAAATTGACGAGGAAGAACACGATTTAATCATTGAAGAAGTTGAAGAAATACATCCAGAAGGTAAGACATATCCGCGGCTTGGAGATGATTCAGAAGAATTCTATGATGGCGATAATTTACCTGATGCCCCAGAGTTAAATCTCGGTGGTAGCGTTGATCTTGACAAACTCATGCGCTCACGCGATGGGGCATTCACCGGTTCATTTGGTCGTGATGAATATGAAGAATATCGACAGAAAATGGCCCAGGATTTCTTCAATGAATCCGATGAAGCAATCGCTTCGGGAGATCATGAGGATTTGCAATCACAAGATCCAGGTAACCGAGTCTTCCACGACGTAGAAGATGAAGCCAGAGATTTGAAACGACAAATTGCTGCAGAAATGGGCATCGAAACCGAAGAAGAAAGTGATGAATCTACACGTGTAGATGAAGATGGTACTGAGTGGTGGGAAGACGAGGATGGCGCTTGGTGGTATCGACCTAAAGGCGAAGAAGATTGGTATCCGTACGAAGATTGATTATGACTACTCAAGATTAATCAAATC
>JAQXFF010000028.1 GCA_029250425.1 Candidatus Thalassarchaeaceae archaeon
CCATGTTTACAGGCGGGGGAGCCATGTTTACAGGCGGGGGGGCATTTTCAAAACCAAGAGGGGGAGGGACTGGTGCCGATGCAGTGTCGAACACTTCTGATTGGTCAAATTGTTCAATATCTTCATCAATTTGTGTTTGCATTTCCCGCCGGTAAAGAACCAACATCGCAACACCAAAGCAAAGAGAGGCTACTGCAATGATATACAGTACAAACAAACCCTTTGATTCACCAATTTGTTGTGAAAGTGCATCTCCATCACGTGCAGTATGTGGTTTGATTTCTAGAGGTTCAATTGTGACCCAATCGATATCGATATGTCGATCTCGTGCAACGAGTTGGTATCTGTGGATTTCATTTTCCTCAACGACATCGGTTGGTAAAGTTAGTGTGGCTGACCAATTCGCCATTGACTCGATACTAACAATCGTCTCAACATCGGAAACCTCAACCCACCTGTCCGTTGAAATCTCTTCAATCAAGATGAACGTGATTTCACCTGCGTGGTTGTTGTTATTGATTCCTTGAATTGACAATTCCGCAACATCCCCACCAACGGGAGATGGATTATTCCATGAAATGGCGGTTTGTTCCCCTCGAAGATCGATGTCTGGACCAACGCGAATCAATCGCCATTGGGCAAGAGGCGTATGTTCTGTATTGTTCTCTGCCAAATAGGGGTTCCCAGCCTCATCAGAACCTGTAATCCATACATCGACCATATAGCCGGGAAGCAATTCAATGGAACCGCTATCGGTCAGATCCATGATGCCTTCCCAACTCCAATCTGCACCAATTGGGGCACCCTGTTGGAAGGGTTGGTTCCCACGTGAAATCTCACTAGTTCCAGCACGAATACGCCAATGAATTTCTGATGGACGTTCGCCATCAAATCCGTGTTCGTCCGATACATGGAGGCTCACAGGCAACTGATTGGTGTCACTCAATCTAACATCACCATTCGGCCCAATTGAACGAATTTCTGGTGGAGTACCGTCCACAACCAACTGGATTCGTGGTTGCTGATCAGTTGTATCATCCGCCAAACCGGGGAGGTTTTCGAGTCCAGCATACATGTCGAGGCCGCCACTACGGACGTTTGGTACAAGAATATCGAGAGTGAAATCGCCACCATCTCGAGGCACGGCAGACCATGATCTTTCCAAATCACCAACGACGATATCAAATGCACCTTCAGGGGCAGGCGTGGAATCTTCACTGAACAGAATACGACCACCGATTCTAACAACCTGGCCTGCAGCAATCAATTCAGGATCTTCCCCCGGACGATACAAGTTACGTCCTGTAGCCAAATCTGTCGCCGTAAAGTGACCGGGAACCATGTCGAATCTCAAATCGTTATCTAGACTCCATTCATCATAACCAAGACCTCCAGAATCCTCATGGCAGGGGATATCCACATTGAGATCACAAGGCCAATCGGTGACTTTGACAATGGGCACGAAGGTGGTTTCACCATTCGTATCAAATTCTTCGGGGAACCACCAAGTCAGTTGGAAGCGTATGTCGAGATACAGGATGCTATTGTTGGTTGGTTCAGTCGATGATGAACTGTAGAGATTGGACACAGCAACAGCAGTACTACCGGATTCAAGGTGCATGACATGCCCATCTTCAGGACGTGTGAAATTTGCCCAGATAGAGGCACGTTCATCATCAAAATCCTCAATCAATGAAAGATGGACGGATTGTATGTCTTGCCAACCATTGCCATCCCCGATAAGCAATCTAGCAACATATTCAGTTCCGGGATGGAGAGGGGATTCATCATCGTGCCCCAATAAGGTTGAATTCACAGATTCAATAAGTGGAGAGAATTCTTCTCGGATAGAATATGTGACCAAATCCGCATCCCAGTCAGGTGTGATAGCCGAACCAATTCCACAAGGTGTGGGAACATCTGGACAAACAGGTCCTCCGCCTCTAGCGAGTACATTTTGCTGCTGATCCTCGCCACTGACATAGAATGAAACCCGTTCCCCATGCTCATTTGAACTGTCATCGATAATTCCGCTAAAAATGTTAAGACCGCCAGGTAAATGCTCGGGGGAACGTAAGAGTGCGGTTCGATATTCATCAGCATCAGGAAGTAAATTGTAGTTCAAATCATCTTGTGCTTCAACCCAATAATGGAGTGTGATTTCTGTTGGAGGGTCAAC
>JAQXFF010000035.1 GCA_029250425.1 Candidatus Thalassarchaeaceae archaeon
CACGATATGGAGGATGGATTGAAAGATTCTGAACACCCAATCCACGATCGTGGAAAATACCACATCGGTGAATCCAACGTTCAGAAACGTGTGTTCCAGCAATTCGGAGATCTTGACTCAATGTCATCTGCACCTTACCGTCATGAAGCCGATTGGGAAACCGCTGGCTTACATCATGGGTTTACAGAACCGCATGCTGTTGTCGCACATTGGGACCCTTCGGGTCGCTTGACTGTGTGGAGTCCGCAACAAGTCCCACACTACTTACACCGGGCATTGTCAGCAGTTCTTGACATTCCAATGCACCAAATCAACGTCCATCGGACCTTTGTAGGGGGTGGCTTTGGGGGGAAGTCAGACCCCTTTCCCCACGAAATGTGTGCAGCCATTCTAGCGCGGAAATCGGGCCGACCCGTTCGCATTAATTTTGATCGAGAAGAAGTGTACTGGATCAATCGGGGGCGACACCCCTCACGAATTCAAATGGGAGTCTTTGCTGATGATGAAGGACGAATCGCAGGCATTGAAACGGACGCCCTGATTGACGGAGGGGCTTTCGCATCTTTCGGTCACGTGACAACATATTACAACGGCGTTTTACACACCGCACCATACGAAATTGGTGGGTTCAACTACACTGGTGCAAGAGTATGGACAAACAAACCCGCAAGTGGAGCCATGCGCGGGCATGGTGCAGTGAACAGTCGCTGCGCTGTCGAAGTTGGTCTGGATGCAGTGGCTGAGCAAATGAGCGTCGATCCTATGACCTTGCGATTGGCAAACCTACTGCCACCTCACAGTCGGACCATTACGGGATTCCGAATCACAAGTACAGGGATGCGAGAATGCTTGGCCAAGGTTAGGGAACTATCGGGTTGGGATGAAAAATTCCGTAACATGCCATTGGGCAGAGGAATTGGAGTCGGGTGTGGGTTCTTCATCTCTGGATCGGGATTGCCGATTCATTGGGATCCTGAGAATTTCCCACACGCAACCGTTCACCTTCAGTGTGACATGGACGGAGGAGTGACTGTCCATACGGGAGCTGCAGAAATTGGCCAGGGTAGCGATACTGCAGTTGCTCAGGCTGTCTCGGAAGTACTTGCACTTCCATTGGATATGATTCGAATTCGCAGTAAGGAAACCGATACTGCGCCTGTAGATTTGGGGTCCTATTCCAGTCGTGTGACATTCATGAACTGTAACGCAGCCATCCGTGCTGCAATCGAACTTCGAGACAAAGTGATGAAGGCTGCTCATGAAATTACAGGATATCATCCCGATGTGTTGGTCATCGGTGATCGTCGTATCTACTACAAGCATGACCCTGCAGTTGGAGTCTCTTGGTTAGAAGCCGTTCACAAGGCCCAGGCAGATGTGGGGTCACTGATTGCCTCCGGTGCCTATCGAACAGCCCCGATGGGAGGTGTGCACAAGGGTGCTGCTGCAGGTCTAGCTCCTGCCTATTCATTCTCCGCATATGTCGCTGAAGTTGATGTTGATGTCGAAACTGGATTTGTCAAGGTCGTCAAGGCTTGGGCCGCTCACGACTGTGGCAAGGCGCTCAATCCATTGGCAGTCAAGGGGCAAATCATTGGCTCATGCCACATGGGCATGGGTCAAGTCTTGTCTGAGGAAATGAAATACGGCCGAGATGGGCATTTGATGAATCCAGATCTTCTGGATTACAAAATCATGAGTGTGCATGAAATGCCGGATGTAGTCCCCATCATTGTCGAAAGTAACGACCCAGAGGGACCCTTTGGTGCTAAAGAAGCAGGAGAAGGTCCGTTACTCCCGATTCTTCCCGCAGTTTGTAACGCGATTTACGATGCGATCGGCATTCGAATCGATGAATTGCCAGTCACCCCCGATCGACTGCACAAGAAGATCGAAAAACACTGTAAGAAAATCGGTGTTGATGACCCTCTCGACCTACCAATCCCTCGATATGAACCAAGCCCCCTACAGCAAAAACTCGCAGAGCGTGCTGAGGCTCATGCAGCACGTGACCATCTACGTGACATCCAAGAAGACCGTTCATCATATGCGAATGGGGTGCTCTTTGGCTTTGACCCTGAAATTCCCATGTCTGAGCAAAAGGAAGGATGGCGAGAAGCGGTGACTCCAACTGCCGAAGATTTAGCCGACCCAAAGAAGCGAGCAGCGAGAGCCTGGAGCCATGTCGAAAGACGAAACAGGGGTGGAAAGTAATGCGCATGCCTCCGTTCACTCTGCATACTCCGAATAATCTAGCGAAAGCACTCGCTTTGGCTGCTGAATTGGAATCCTTTGATTGGATTTCCGGAGGTACAGATTTGCTACCGAATTACAAGTGGAAACTCAATCCAAAACCGGATGTGATTTCTCTCGCAAAAGTGCAAGAACTAACGGCCCTTTCGAGCACGGTCATTGGAGCGATGGTTCGAATACATGATCTTTGCAACAATGAAGATGTTCACCCACTCATTCGGGAGACTGCAGGTACGATTGCCAGCGTCATGATTCGGCGGTCGGCGACGGTTGGAGGCAATATTTGCCTCGATACACGTTGCTATTGGTTCAATCAAACCGAAGAATGGAGAAGAAGCATAGAGTGGTGCCACAAATGCGACTGTGATACCGGTGCCGATTGCCGTGTGATTCCCAACCAAAATACACTCTGTGTCGCAACCTATCAAGCAGATTTGGCTGCGGCTTTCATCGCGCTGGATGCAACCATCCATTTGGCTGGAGCAGCAGGCGCCCGTTCGATGCCATTTGCTGATTTCTTTGAACTCGATGGGATGACACGAAATGTGCTAAAACCCGGTGAACTTGTCACACACGTTACACTCCCAGATGATGCCAAGAATTGGCAAGGTGCCTACCAGAAATTGCGACTTCGAGAAACATGGGATTTCCCCGAGGCTGGTGTTGCCGCAGCTTGGAAAATTGAAGGTGGAAAAATCGCTGGTTTGCGTGTTGCCACAACCGGTTGTGAAAGCATCCCAGGAGATCACAGTGATTTGGCTCAGGACGCTTTGGTGGAATGGGTCGGCAAGGACAGTATTCGGGCTCTGGCTGAGGATGTTCGCAAGGCGGTAAAACCTGTCAGCAACACGTATTTTCCGCCCGCATATCGGCGGAAAATGCTTCGCGTACTCACACGCAGAGCACTCGCTCCGCTTGAACACCTATAGGCGTGGCATTGATGGCTGATGAGCGATACGATAGCATGATGCAAGTCCGTATGATGGGAATTGTTCTGAGTGCAATCATGCTACTCGCCTTATCCCCCACCACTCCTGTCGAAGCACAGGAAGTGCCCACACCCGTCGGCTGGGAAATGGGACTGGTTTATTCCGACGGAGCATCTGAAGATGATCCATTCCAGTTGGAAGAAGGAGAAACTTCGATTCGATTTTGGGTTCGTAACGATAACTTAGTTGGTGATATTCATGTAGCATTTGACTATGATTCATCATCTGATGCAACATTGGTCGGAGAAACACACACCACTGTCGGAAGTGGATCAAATG
>JAQXFF010000049.1 GCA_029250425.1 Candidatus Thalassarchaeaceae archaeon
CCTGCTCGTGTTGTTGCAATGCAGCAAGCCATCGAAGACGTATACGTCGACCCGGCTGTTCGCATGTACATGGTAGAAATTGTTGCACGAACCCGTGAGGACCCACGCGTCCTTGTAGGGTCCTCGCCTCGTGGTTCACAAGCACTGCTCAAGACGAGCCGTGCTGCAGCTGCAATGCGCGGTCGTGACTTCGTAACCCCTGATGATGTGAAGGCAGTGGCACCGCTCGCGGTCAGCCACCGTTTGATCCTCAAGCCTGAACACCAGATCAAGGGTCTGGAACAGCAAGAGGTCGTCGAAGCGATTCTACGAGAAGTGCCCGTACCCACAGTCTGAAACTAATTTGGATTTATTCGCGTAAGGAGAAGGAGAGTTAACTATGACATGGAGTCGCAAGTCGGCAATGTTCGCGAGTCTCGCGACAGCGCTATACTTGCTCGGCCTTGTACTGCGAAATTCGCAGCTGGTCACCGTTGCTGTGGTTTTCCTTTCTTTCCTAACATGGGCTGCGCTTCGTGCAGCCCACGCGGATGTGGCGGCCACAGGTCGACGAATTGATGAAGATGAGGATTCAGAAGATGCCCCGACATTGGCATCGCTTTCAGCGATGAGAAAAGTGTCTGCAGCGCGAATCTTTGAGGACGGCGAAATCCAAGTGACCCTTCGCCTACAGAACCACTCTCCACTCTCCAAGATTCTGGAAGTGAAGGACACTGTCCCCGAAGTTATGCGGATTAAGGAAGGCGCTAACTACATCCTCATGGAACTCGGCCCTCGCCGTGAAACACTCATCGAATATACCGTCGAATGTCCACTCCGTGGATTCTACACATTGGGCCCAGTCAGCATTCGTGTGCAAGACCCATTCGGGCTGTTCCACAAGGAAAAAGAAATTCACGTATACGATGATTTCCTCGTCTTCCCGAAGACAGAGGATCTCAAAGATGCGTTTGTCAAGAGCCGTGTGCCCAAGATTTTCACAGGTGCTGTGAACATCCGACAGCCCGGCGAAGGTTCAAATTTCTACAACCTACGTGAATATATTCCAGGTGACCCAATGCGTAAGGTCAATTGGAAGGCGTACGCACGTGCTGGGAAGATGATGGTGAACGAATTCGAGCGAGATGCTGTGAGTGATATCATCCTCATTGTAGACAGTCGAGCTGTTGCGGAAACTGGACCGGTGAGTCGGAACTCATTGGTGTACAGTACGCGAGCTGCAGCCAGTTTAGCCCAATTTTTCCTCAGTAGACGTGACTCGGTTGGTTTGGTAATCTATGGAAGTGACATCAACAGTGTCGACCGCGATACTGGAAGTAAGCAACTCTACATCCTTCTAACCAAGTTGGCTGGAGCTGCTGCAAAGGGTAACACACCACTGCAAGTTGTCACGAATCGAATCATGCCTCACATCAACAAAGGCAGTCCGATTATCATCTTGAGCCCGCTTGAGGGAGATCCTACGCTAATCAATGCTGTTCGTGACTTCCGTGCACGTGAATTCGATGTTACCGTACTGAGTCCATCCAGTCTTGAGTTTGAATTTGACGCAAAGCGTTTGGATCGAACTGGATATGAAGTTCTCAAGACTGAGCGTGATATTCTAATGACTGAATTACGAGGATTGGGCGCGTTTGTAATGGATTGGGAACCAGATATGTTACTATCAACTGCTCTAGCAGGGGCAAGAGGATTCTGAGGTGAGATGATGGCTGCAGGAAAATCCGCTGATACCGCACACCTTTACGATGGCAAGACAATTCGTAGTGGGGCACCTTCCCGCAAGAAATTGGCCGGTAAAATGACGGCTGGCGGTTCTGAATTACCAAAGGATGCTGTGCCTGAAGTTTACGTTCCAACGTTCGTTGAGAGCCTCTTTGGTGGACCATTGGTTCCAAAGATGAAGTTCTTGCCAGCAGATCGAATGGTCCAAACCCTCCAACTCATTGGTGGAGGATTGATGATGTTACTCGCGGTCCTGACCTATTTGGTCACCCCTGCAGATGGCACATTGTGGAATGGGATGGCCATGTGGATTGGGCTTGATGCCATGGGACAAATCATCCATCTATTGATTGTGATTGGAGCATTGGGCGCAGGATTCTTTGGAATCTTCCGCAGAGATGCACGTGGATTACTCGCCTCCTATGTTCTATTCATTGTCATATCCCTACGATTTGCCGCCTCCAAAGATACATTTGACGCAGGTGTACTTTCTGAAGTTGGGGAATTTTGGACAAAACAACTGATTGTTCTCTATGCTGTATCCTTGGTCATGTACATGGAAGTGACCAATGGTATCATCCGATTTTCAATGCTAGACACCAGTATCCGAACTGGTGAAGTGTATGTTATGAACGTCAAGAAAGTACTCAGCCGATATCACATCAGCCTTGTTGTAACACCGGTCATTGCAGCCTTTGTTGCATCTAGTACCCTACTGATCAATGTCATTATTCCATGGTTCTTTGAATTCTTTGACAAGGAAACTTCTGTTCGTCTATCACAATCTGTTGAACTGACAAGTGTGTATGGTGTTGCTCTTGGTACAATGTTCGTCTTCATTCTGGTCGCCATCCTATTCGCGGCCAACATCCCACTGCGTATCCAACAGTGGCGAGAAGCAAGCGATGAATAAATTGGTTCACTGGGCCAATAAATCAAGCGCTGTACAAAGAGATTGAAGTGAAATTTCAGTCTGATACGCTGGAACTGTTGCGTGAATTGCATGATCTCGCTTTTCATCCTCGCTAAATTGTAAATGGATATTTGATGCATCTGCAAAAGATTGTATTTGGTTTCGAATTGTTGAATCTTCACCAATCCCCTCGCCTACGAAACATAGGATGGAGAGGGGGTTCCCCAATTCAGGAGTGGGCAAACTTGGTTTCTCTGAGAGAATCCTCTTCGCTCTAGCCGCCATTCGACTTGAGACCAAAAGGCGAACATGGCCCGGTTGAGCACGAATACCAGCCACACGGATTCTAGCACGTCCCAATGTATTCATGGCATCACTGACACACTCAGTGAGTGAAAGGGCATTTGAAAGTGACCAAGATAGGGGGACAAGACGAGGTAAACAACCAACTGCACGAACCTGGGGTTCTGTCAACCGGATGGACGGGCCAATGATTGTACCATCAATTTCAGGACTATGTAGAGGTCGTAAGTAAAGAGGAATTCCGGGTACCCTCAAAGGTTCCACCGCAGAGGGGTGCAGCATCGGTTCGCTGAATAAAGCCAATTCTGAGGCCTCTGTATAGGATAAATTTGACAGATTTCGTGCCGGTAAGGTCCATCGTGGAGAAAGGGCCAGTACACCTTCGACATCCCGCCAGATGGTAACACTAGATGCATCAAGAGCTGCTGCAACTGCTGTGGCAGTCAAATCAGATCCGCCACGGCCCAACAGGGCATACCCATCCTTGGTCACCCCATACCACCCTGTGATGACTGGGACGGCCCCAATTGGAATTTCAAGCAGATTCTTGGTTAGATTTGAATCAATACGGGCATCCTCCCCTCGCCCAATTAAGCGAATGCCGGCCTCTTCGGACCATGCTGGAATTGATGGTATGCCACGAGCGTCCAAGGCGGCTGCAATGGCTAAACTTGAGAGGCGCTCACCACAAGCCAACACATCTGTTCGAACTTCTACATTTGATTGGTTGGCATGGGAATCAAGAGATGCTGACAAGTGATGTAACGTGTCAGCAAAACGAACCGCCCATGGTGATGTTGCAATCTCTGGTACGCGTTCGAGATGTTCCAATTCGATGGATGCTGTAAAGGCTGAATTGGATGATGCTGGACGATAATCAATCTGTTCAATCAAGCGGTCCGTAATACCATTGAATGCTGACACCACAACTACTGCACGACCTTTGGAACGACGAACCCGCTCAACTACCGCATCGATATCTTCGATTGCTGAAAGACAGGAGCCTCCGAATTTGTGAACGTGGATATTCAATTCCAGCCCTCCCTTAATTGTAGAAGATCAGCAATGATGAGGCGACAAACGGCTTCGACTACTGGGGTTGCTCGTGGAGCAATGACGGGATCGTGACGGCCACCAATTTGCAGTTCTCGCATTTCCCCTGATGGGAGATGCAATGTCATTTGAGGAATTGAAATCGAACTTGGTGGCTTGAAATGTACACGGACTCGCAATGGAGCACCTGTTGACATTCCACCTAGAGCGCCATCTGCATCTTCACCGACTGGAATCTGTTCGGAGCCCCACACATCGTTGTGTTCTGAACCCCGCATCATCACTGATTCTCGACCTCTTCCAAATTCAACACCTCGTGCACCAGGAATGGCCATCAAACCTCGAGCGAGGGCAGGTTCGAGACCTTCGAACCAAGGTTCTCCGACGCCTAGAGGAAGGTTGGTGATTCGAGCCTCAACACTTGAACCGATACTGTCTCCTGCCTTGCGCAAAGATTTGACGAGTTTGAGCATGAGGCCTGCTGCCTCCTCATCATTGCAATTCAGTATCGAACTAGCTTCACCTTCGGACCGATCGTCGAATTGAGCAGTTATTGGACCAATTTGACAACAATGTGCATCCACGGTCACATCACCTAGGGCATCTCTTACCAACGAACCTGCTGCCACCAATCCCAAAGTCAACCGACCTGATTGTGACCCGCCACCGCGAAGATCTGCAGCACCACCGGAGCGAACTTGTTCTGGCAAATCCGCATGACCAGGTCTTGGGTGGTCGGGTAAGAATCCATAATCGCGTGATTTGGCATCTTGATTCCGAACGAGTAGTAAAATCGGATAGCCGGTTGTTTGACCTTCGTAAACACCCGATAGAATTTCACAATTATCCGGTTCGGCCCTTGAAGATAGCAAACGACGGCCCGGTCTACGTCGCTGTAGATCTTCAACCAAAGTCGCGACATCAATCGTTACACCTGGCGGCACACCTTCCAGAAGAGCGCCGACAGCAGCACCATGACTTTCGCCAAAGAGTGTCACTCTAATCGAATCGCCTAGACTCATGCCCACCGCTGGACGCCCCCTTATGCCTCACTCGAGCGGAATCGGGTTTCGATAATTTCCCAATCACGTGGTTTGAGTGTTTGATGTACACGGCGGATACTAGATTCTTGATTCGCAGGAAGAAGGAGGGCAATGGATGGGCCCGACCCTGTAATTGTCGAAACACGACATCCTAAGATACCCATGTCATTGCATGCTTTTCGACCTTGAACATCCCCAAGTGCTGAGGCAACAGCACGTCCGTTCTGAATCATTGCGTTGAAGATTTGTTCTTGTTCAACAGCTGAAATTGCTTGTTGAAATTGACCCGCTGCTGCCTGAAATCTCTCTGGATCTGGTTGAATTTCTCTGGGTCCACGGTTCAGGATGAGTATCACCCAATCCTCGGGTTTCTCAATTTGCCCTTGCATCAATACACCATCTGCTGCTGGACGAGAGGGGTCTACAACCTTCCAACCAGGTTCAACCGCAGACCATGAGTCATCAACTGAACCAGTGAATGAGCATCCACATGCCAGTTGGGCAGATGAAGCAAGATCAACAATCTGATGATTTTCCAATGAAGTTTCAGTCGCATCGGCTAGAGCCCGAATACAAGCAACGGCCAATGCCGCACTAGATTTCAAACCACGTCCAATTGGTAAATCCGAGCGGATGGCCCAGTGCAATTCTTCAGATTCTGGCATGGGATACCCAGCTCCAGACCAAGTTTCGACCACGGCGGGAATCAAACCGTGTGAGTCATCGGGCTCTTTTTTGACGGGGGTGTCTCGAAGTTGAACTCGGGTGGAAAGAGAGATGCTAGCGGCTGAACCGTAGCCTGCACCTAGAGCATGGAGAATGCTGATTCCCCCGTGTCCTTCACCGCGACCAAGTACTGCCATGCTAACCCCCCCTCAGCGCTCCTCGGATATAGACAGAACGTTCTGCCCGATATGTCTAGCGCTTGTTCCAATAAATCCAAGCAACATATCTCCGACCTCGACTGAGGTGACGGAGGGCATATCCCCTAAAGGAGATATCAATCGCACTGTTTCTGCTTGTTGAAGGAATATTTGACCCGTGATCCCACTCTCTGAATGGGTATAGCGAATAAGTAAAAATGGACGGGATTCAATTTTCATCCGACCAATTACCGCATTGCGAGATACACCTGTTGAATTGCACACAGCAACTGAATCACCTGCCAGAAGTTCGCTCAAATATTTGGTCGAACCATCCGCCATCAAAACATAAGCATGAACAGCTCCAGCATTGACTCTAAATGGGCGCGGTGGGACAAACTGACTCTCCAGTGTCTCACCGTGAACCAGCATCAAAGCATTCGCTGAGGAACCGATAAGAAGGCCCTCTCCTACTTCCAGAATAGATGTCAAATCTACACAGACGCGATCACCTACGCCACCATCTTCGATTGATTGAATTTCTACTGTTGTAATTTCCGAATCATCTTCAAGCGCCCCTTCATCTCCTTCGCTTTGAACTGCAAGACGTTCTGCTGCTATGATTTGAGCATCAGCCCAGATTTCGGCTTGATTGGCCGGCAATAGCAATCCATCCACTCCGGTCTCAAGAGCGAATGCCGCCCCTCTAATGGCTTGTGATGTGTTAATTCGGGCCACTAGATGAGTACCGGTGCCCTGTGCTGCTGCAACGATGTTCTCAAGCGGAATCATTTGCCAATTCCCAGTCGTCAACACAATCCAAGAGACGAGACCTACCATGGATTTGGCTGCGTCTTGACCCTCTGCATCACTGATGTCAACATGAACACCAACAGGTGCGGTCGATGAATCAAGAATACGTCCATCTTCACAGGCAAATAAAGCAGAATCTATCCAATCTGGAATTCTATCACCCGCAGCGAGTAACACCCGATCGGCAGGATGTGGATTGAGAGTACCCCCCTTTCCACTTGCTGCGTCTAACCACAATTCCATTTGATCACCTACTCACCGTGAATGATTGCCCGCAATGCACGTACACAGGCTGCTGGATCCTTTGCACCAAACACCTGACGGCCCATGCAAACACCAGCTCCACCGGCAGACATTGCAGATCGAACGATTTCCAATGTTTCGTCAAAAGACCCATTGCCGGGACCTCCAGAAATCAATACAGGAATGGGAACTGCATCGCACACTTTACGGAAACTTTCTGCGTCCCCAGTCCAAGGAACTTTCACTGCATGGCACCCCATTTCGTATGCAACACGTGCAGCGTGGGCCACGCCACCTGTGATATCATTGGGTAATGTTACCAAATTAGGTCCCCGTGGGTAGACCATGCCGAGTACTGGCACCCCAACTTCATGTGCCTCTGTAGTCAATTTACCCATGTCAACGATCATTTCAGGTTCCTTTTCATCCCCCAAATTGATTTGACCAGAAACGCCAACAGCGCCTCGAGAAAGGGCTTCAGAAGCACTGGAGATTTTCACTTTGAATTGTGAATTTTCACCACCATGTGCCGTCGAGGCAGACACATGGCACACGAAGCCATCCCATTCAGTTCGAGCGAATTGGTGGCTGACAATTCCTTTCTGACAAACGATGGCATCAGCGCCAGCTGAAATCACTGAATCAATGACAGAATCCATTCGGTCAAGGCCATTTTCAGGATAGCCTGAGAGACCATGGTCCATTGGAATCCAAACACCACGACCATTCGGCAACAAGCGCTGGAGACGATTTGCAAGGTCACCGCTCATGGGTGTGCCCACTACTTCCTGCATTTGAGCGTTTGTCGACCCGTAGGGTCGACCTAAATATCCAAATCAATGATGACTGGGGCGTGGTCGCTGACGACCAAACCACCCTCTCTCATCACTGAAGCGCGCTGTAACAGTGGTGCGCCAGCAGCATTGGCGAGAACGTAGTCAATCCGCCAACCTCGATCTTTCTCTCGAGCTTGTCCTCGATTTGACCACCAAGAGTAGGGGCCCTTTCCAGGCCCAACACCAATGCGAAGTAAATCATTCCAACCCGATGTGAGAAGGCGGTCAAACCATTCTCGTTCGTTGGGTAAAAATCCGCTCATGTTTTTGTTGCCAACCGGATTCCAAATGTCGTCTTCTGTATGTGCGATGTTGAGGTCTCCACAGAGAAAGACGGGTTCATCCAATTTGGTGAATGGACGTGCCCACTCAAGCAAGTCTTCCATCCACTGTTCTTTCCAAATTTGCCGCTCAATTTTGTTGGAACCACTGGGCAAATAGCAATTCAAACAATGCACACCGTTGTGATAGGTGTGAAGCATCCTTCCTTCCAAGTCATCGGGATCTAGTTTTGTGCCCGTTCCACGACCCATGTCTGTGAATGCTTCCTTGGACCAAGTTGCGACACCAGAGTAGCCTTTCTTTTCGGCTGGGTGCATCAGCGTATGTTCCATTGTTGGTTCCCAACCCTTGGGTAATTGCTCTGGTAAAGCCCGTGTCTCTTGGAGCAACAAAATATCTGGATCAATGCGCTCGACAAACTCATCCAAACCCTTACGAATGGCCGCACGAATTCCATTGAGATTCCAAGTGACCAGACGCATCTAAACACCTCACTGTGACATGTCTTTGACCTTGTCAACGAGATCCATTCGTTTGATTCTCCACATACCAAATGGAGTTAATGCGATGGAGATAAAGACAACGATTCCAATCAGAATAAAAATCGAATCGTTGGAAGGTTCGACGGTGAAATATGCTGACCAAGTCGTAAATGATGAGAAAATGAGTTTTGTCCCTAAAACTGAGAATATGCATCCCAAAATCCCACCGATGAGGCCGATACCGAGGTGTTCCCCAAACAACATCGCTCCCTAACGGTTGTTGGATGCACCG
>JAQXFF010000071.1 GCA_029250425.1 Candidatus Thalassarchaeaceae archaeon
GATTTGAAGATGAGAATGCATTCTCTGCATGGGTAATCAACAACACAGAGATTGGATGCTGCGCGTATGATCGTAGCGAAATGACAGCCTCGAACATTTCGATTTCTGTATTTTTTGACGGACCTGTTTGGGGTTGGGACATCAGTGCTGAACTTGTCGGCCAAGGCGATGGCCGAAGCACTCGATTACTCTGGATTCCAATCACTGGATCTGTAGAAGATCACACCGACCTTCGTATCACGCTACCAGAACCACATGAAATTCGGTACTCACCTCAAAACGAATACATCAGTGGCCTTCCCGATGATTTTGTCATTCATCGTGGTGACATCCCTGTCACAGGCAATGCAACCATTGCACTTGGTACCAATGTTGCCCCCGTTGTAGCATTCCATGCAAATAACGGGCAACTCCCTTGGCTTCCTTACAGCCAACTGTCAGAAATTATCTCTGATTGCACAGATTCATCGATTACTGAACCTACAAATCGGTTTATCCTACGTGAGGGGAATACAACTTTACTCGATTGGTCGCAATCATCCACCCTGATCATTGATGCAATGTTCCTCAATTTGTCTGTGGGTACATGGTTGAATTTGACATTGGAATGCACTGATCCACAAGGCCTGATGGGCAATGAATCCATGGATATTTACATCGATGGCGTGCAACCCACTCGTTCATTGCAAATGCAATATCTTCATCCTAATGATGCCAACCCTGTCGATGTTAATTATGGCAATCAATCCATTTCAATTCCTTCTGGCGCTGTACTTTCAGGTGCGGTTCAAGCCGGCGATGATTCGGCCCCACCTGTCGATATTGAATGGATTAGTAACAAGAGTAGTGGTTGGATTCATTTGGGTATAGGCAATCATGCATGGAATGACATTTTTGTGCAGGGCCCTCATGTCAATGGCCAACATTTGAGTATCGAAGATCGCCATCAAGAAAAGCCCCTTACAGTTTACAGTTTACAGCTCAACATATCTGATGCCGCGGGGAATGTTCTAACTCAAAATTGGGATGTCACTGTAACAGACCGCACAAGTCCCACACCACGACCCGCCCTCAGTATCGATGGGAATTACTACGGAGACTTGAATCATCCAATTGAAGGAGGTTCACCCATCGATGTCAGTATGAATGAATCATGGGATGATATTGATGCAATCAATCAACTTACTTGGACCGTGGAGTTGAATGGAGAAACTCTGAATCTCACAACATGGAATGAAATCCAATCCTTCACGCTACCTGAATTGATGGCGGGACGACATACGTTAATTGTCAATGCAACCGACTTATCAGGCAATACAGGAACTCATTCAATGATGTTCGTTGTTGAACCTCCAATTGGAGCAATGTATCGAATTACAGAAGTTGTCAAAGTTGGCAATGGTGGACCTGGAGAACAGGGGGCATTGGATGTCACAATCGCCAATGATGGCCAAGGTGAATCTTATTTCCGATTGTGCTACCTATCAGATTGTACCGCACAATTCAGGGCGGTAGAAGCCAGCGCGGATGGTCCTGGCGAAATGACACACCGAATCCCAGTGACTGAATGGGCAACAGGTGAGATCAATATTCGAATCGAATATCCGGATAACACGACCAGTGAATATCAAACTGGATTGAATATTGATTCAGAAATGACCCCTTTGATGTGGATTCTACTTGCCATACCGCCTCTTGCGGGTGTGGTGGCATTGAGATATCTGAAGAAGCAACCCGAAGATGAGGAATCGTAACAGGGCATCTATCTTAGAGGTAGGCTGCATCGCCGAAGGCGATGGAACACAGCGAATCGCCCTCAGCCCTCATCGATACAGAGATTGCTGAACAAAAGGCACGACTGACGGGTCTAGCATTGGCTTGTGCTTTGGCCACCATCGCAACCGCCGCATGGTACATGTGGCCAGCACTGGATGGTGATGCCATCCTCTTTGATCGTCTGGGTACAGTTGGGTTACTACTTGCAGCCTCTCTATTGCTGCAGGATTTGGTTGACCCTGACGCACGTGCGCGAGGGCGATTGGGTGCAGTGAGTTGCCTTGCATGGCCCGCCATCGCGGTCCTGGGTGTTGAAGCCATTACCACGACCGGCTCTGTCCAAATTGGACATGGATTGATGTTTGTCGTATCTGGAACTTGTTTATTCGCTTCACGTGAATTACTTCGAGGGAACTTGAATGCACAGCGATTTCGCGGCATCATGACATTAGGCGGTTCAACAATTGGTGGAGCTATTATGCTGTCATCCCAGTTTGAACAAGAACCGATGATTGCTGCATCTGTGATTCTAGGTTTGGGAGTGATTTCAGTCGCCATGGATATGTTTAGCGGTGATGAAGATCGAGCCGAACGTAAGCGCTTTGGAAAAACTCTGGATGATTTGGAAAATCGTATTTTAAAAATGCAGGCCAATGGTGTCAGTCTCGATCAAGCCTCAAGTCTTTGTCGGAATGCATCTGAAGTAGGTTACAAAAATCCTGAAATGGGGTTCTCAATTTTAGATGAAGTTGAAGAGAACATTGAGCGCACACTGGCTTTAGCTGAGGATATTTCTGAAATTCGAGATGTTTGCGCATCGGCTGTAGAACAAGCCGCTGAAATTGCTTCGACCGCAAAGAAGCCACAACGCAGTTTGGATGCTGGTGATCGAGAGCGTGACCTTGGCAGTCTACGAGAGGCTGAAATGTTGTATCGACGGGCCAAGAAACTCGCACTGAATATCATTGATCATTGGAATGCCGCTGAGGATCAGATTGCCGCCTCAAGCCTATTGATTGCAGAACTTGAAGGAAGTCAACATCAACAATTACACGAATTATTAATCCAAGCCAAAGAAGCACTTGCCAAGGAAGATTGTGTCTTGGCATTGGAAATTGCCGAAACCATTCCAGACCATGTGGCCAATCTTGGTGAAGCCAGTGAAGGAGCTGAAGAAGCGTATGATGAGGCTGTGAAAATCATGGAAGAGAGTGAAGGTCTTGATCTCAAATTATGGAATGATCGTCTTGAGAATGCGAAGCAACATCTTGACGCAGGTGAGTTCAGTTTGGCACGCGGCGTATCGGATGGTATCCTTCGTGAGGTTCGCAAAGAACGTGAAGCAATGGGCGATGTTCAGCGGGCATTGCGGCAGAAGAAGACACTCAAGGAACGCTGGAAAGGGCGTGCTGATGCGGATGAATGGAATGAACGGTTGAAGGATGTGACTTCAGCCTCCAAGCGTAAATCTTGGTCACATGCAGGTGCGCTTCTTGAGAGGTTGGCAGCTGATCTTGATACATTGGATGCTGCGAGTGGTGATGCAGAAGAGTTACTCACCTATGTGCAAAATGAATGGATTGCACTACGCAAGAAATTGGAAGCACGTGGCATCAAAGCGATTGATGGTGAACGCGCAGCTTGTGAGAAAGCTGTTGGAGACGCCAAGGCTGCATTTGACGAAGGTCGACTGGAAGCGACGCTCAACGCTTTGGGTGAAGCCGATGGATTGATGGAAAAATTACGGCGTCGAGTTTAACCAATGGTCCACAATGAGGTGGCCATTTCGAACCTATGAAAATTATTGGTTGGGGGAAAATATCGCTAGTAGCGCTGCAATCATCCAAACAAGTTCTAGAATTACAAATGCCCATTCACCAGTATGTAGTGCTCTAATGCCCAAAATTGCTGAGCCTACAGCCATTAAAGTGAGATATTTCAAACCACGACTATTGAGATGTCCCCTGGTTTCTAAAACAAAAGCGATTAAAATACAAAGCATTCCAATAAAAGATGCCAAATTGGTAATGGGTTCAAGGCTAGAAAAGGCAATGGTAGAGTCGGTCATCGATTCGTTGTCACAATCTCTTCTCAATTATTTTTCTGCTGAAAACTGAACTTTCAAGTCAGTGTTGGACATTTTACTTCAGCCCAGTGAACTTTTCAAGTATAGCGAATCGAGCAGCCCACTGCAACCCTCTATCATGAGAATGTTACAGTTGCTTCTAGAGTGACCTGAAGCCTTGCATGGCTGTCGGCAATACCGGCACTTGCTGTAACAACTCGATTGGGTCCTGTGCCTGTCACAGTGATGTCTGAAAGAATAATCTCGACACCACGTGCTTCACCGTGCCGCATCAAATCATCTGCAACTGATTGAGCTGCTGCAGTTATGGCTTCAGTTTCATTTGAACCTGCATCAAACAGCACAAAAGAGCGATTTTCCATCAAAGGTTGCCATACGGCCAAGGTTTCAGCACTGGCATCCAAAACCGCATCCTCCTGTGCATCGTAAGGTTCCCCCAAACTTGCGGTTCGAACCGTGTTGAGAGACATTGTCAAAAGTGCAAACATGAGAATGAGGCCCGTCATTAAGAGCATCTGCCCCCCCTCATCATTCACGAAGTTTCTACGCATCAAGCACCACCTCCTGTGTGCCAAACTTGTAGACTGACCGTCCATACATGCCCACCTTCATGGGCCAAGTGATGAATGGTCAGTGACCTTCCTTCAGGTTCTGATGTCGTCCCATGGGGTTCCAATGGGCCGGCATCCAAAGCCAACCAGCAATTTCCCCGGATGGAAGCGGACAATGAATCCAGCATGGCTTGGCAGGTTGTATCCTCATCACCGGTAGCCAGCATTTCAACCAACATGGATGAATGATTTGTATCATCCAATGCTGTGGCTCCAGCAAGACTGTCATAAGCGTCTTCTGCCGCCAAATCCAGAATCCCATCGCTGGCCGGAGATGTCGGGTCAGGTACCTTCAGTTGGAGAATGAAGGTTGCCGTCATGAAAAATAGCCAGAAAAGTGTAATCATCTCAAGAATGTGAACTTGAGCAGATTCATCAAAGCTTTCGCGTCGCGAAAACATGGATCAACCTCCAGTAATTGGGATATATCCGAGGGCTGGACTCATACCGACTCCTTGTGGGACCCCAATTAGAGTCGGATTAAATGCGGCTAAATTGAACAGAATCAAACAGATAATCATCATCATACCTGCGTGTTTCATTCCAGTTGCAAGACGACCTGTGGCCATGATTCCAGCCATTGCACCGTTACCCATGGCTTGCGCAGTGACACCGTAAAAGAATACCACTAGGAAGAACAAGGGGTCGACTGCGTTGATTTGCATGTTTCCAATTGTTTCACTTTCGCCACCACTATTGCTACTCGCGATTGCAGGAATAAACACATTTGAAAGAACGATAATCACACCAATAAACACAATGAAAGATACCCAAATAACGGCGATGTAAGAGCCAATCGCACGAGCACGTTCACCCTTCAAGAATTGAATTTCACGACTGTCATTGGCTGCAGTCACAAGAATATCTGAAATTTTACCACCTGCTTTGTTGGCCTCAGTCACCAAACTCACCGCACGTTGAACCAATGGTGTTCCAACGCGTTCTGCAAACATCTCTAGTACGTCTCCAAAAGCGATACCCCACGATAATTGATCAGACATTTTCTTGATTTCATCATTCAGTGCACCGTATTCAGAATTGGCCAGTGTTCTCACCGCTAGGGTCATCGAAAGACCACCCTTCCAGTATTCTGCCAAATCTCGCAAGAAGTCTGGGAATTTGGCCTCAACTTTCTCAATCTTCATCATTTGGCGATCCGAATAAAGGGCAGCAGGGTAGACCATAACGAGGAATCCAAGACCGAAGAAATTCACGAACATGGTTGGTCTAAGACTCAACGGTCCAAGATTAACTTCGGGGCCCAACCATAGTGATTTGTTGTTCATATTTTCAGGAATCCCGTCCCATGAATCAACAGATACTGTGAAATCAACCGAATTCAGCATGACTGAACTATCTCCAGAAGATGGAACAGGGAAGTACACCCACAACTGATATTCGCCACCTGGCTCTACGTGTTGGACTGTTTCTGAACAAGTTCCATCATTGGCCACACATTGGACGGATAGAATGTGTTCGCGGTTGCTTGAGCCTTGAGCATAGTGATACACAGTCACCTCAAATGGATACGACTGGTAGGCATCTGCTGAAACGGTCACAGTCATCGGCTGTTGCGGATGCTGTTGAACTTGGCCGTTATCGATGAGTTGTTTCGGACTCATGCCAGGAACCTGGAATGATTTGGCTTGCCCTGGGGGTTGTATTCGATCCCAAGAGTCAGACCAAACTTCTTCATTGGGACTTTCCTTGGTCAAGAAACAAGTCTGGTTGTCAAAATAAGTTGGACCTGCTGGGTCCATGGCATCAAATGAATCAGGACAAGCCATATTCAGGAATGCCGGGTTTCCATTCGCTTGGGATAAAACCAATCCTGAATTTGTAATCCAGAAGCCCAAACATCCGATTCCAAAAAACATTCCAACCAATAAAATCACAATGAAATTAGATTGGGTTTTATCGTCCTTAGGAAGTTCAAGATTCACGCGGATTTTGTCTTTCTTTCGTGCCATCTTTTCACCTCCTCACATTTTTTGTTCTTCGCTCATCATCCAAACCAGAATACAATAGGCGATGTGAATCATTGGCAGAACACCCATCACAATACCATATACCTGGCCTTCGGTGATTTGGCTACCTGCACCGGACACCCAGAACATAATGACGAGCATGACAATCAGGAAAAGAGGCATTGCAACGGCTACAACAACATACGATTCAGCCATTAATCCAAGGCTCTCAAGGAACACTGTCAAACGAATTCGATTCTCTCGCATGTAGTGTTCTGCGCGATTAAGGAAGTACAATTTGAGGTTGCCACCACTGGATAGGGTGCCAACCATACCTTGGAAGAATTCTGTGGCCCATGGAGATGCAGCGCGATCAACAGCGTGTTTAATTGCCGTAATCAAATCCATTCCAAGCAACGAGATATCACGATAAATCATTGCAGAATCGTAGGCGATTTCTCCGTAAATTCTCTCGTTTGCAGCGAGAGATTTGAAAATTTTCATCGGTGTAGCATTGGCGGCTGCCATGGCTGCAGTATACGATGCAGCATAAGGAAGGAATTTTTCAAGGCGGTCACCGCGAGCAGTTTTCTCACGTTGAGCAGTATTGCTAAAATATTTGAATGCGCCAAACGGTATCAATATACCAATGACGATGACGAGGAGAGCTTTGGCAGTCACACCCATTGTTTTGGTGTCATAAAATGGACATCCACCATAATTAACTCCAGAAGCGGAATCAGACCAATCCAAATCCCAATCGACTGCATCTTTATTTTCAAACGCCCAAATGATACAGGGATCAACACTCTCGGCAGTTTGCTGACTTTCATAAATTGCAATTCCACCTGCACCTGGTAAAAATATGAGAGCTAAGATTCCCACACAACCCAATACGGTAAGAATCGATGACATTAACGTCGTTGCTTTGTACACTTCAGGCATAACACGAATGTCTGCCTGTGCTAATGTTTTCATCAACTCCTTATCTGCTCGAGCTTTTTTGCGATACATTCCACCGAAAATAGAATTGGAGAGCTTTTGCCACTCCGTTAGAACCATTCCCTCAAAGAGGGGGCCGGTATCCTTCTTCTTCGCCATGTTATGCGCCTCTCAACTACTATCCATCACCAGTGTAATTTCAGCGTAAACCATCCACACGCGCGAGGACATCATTGGGACGAACATAGTATTCAGTGATGATTTGAGCAACTTGATCCGACTTGCGAATGTCGTTGAGTACCATCCAATCTAAGATTCGCTTGCGTGTACGAAGCTCCTGTCGCATCTTTTCTTGACTAAAGTTGATTTTCAGCATGATTTTTTCTAGAACATATGACTTTCCTGAGAAATCGAAATCGTCACGGGCAGGATCCCACTTGAACACCTCATTGGTAATCACTTCTTGACTGTGAGGATCTACACCAACAATCTCGACTACTTGCTTTGTGCGACGAACACGTCGACCATTGATACGTGTTTGGATTTGAATTGCTACTGCCTCTAGTGCAGGAAGCAAAACACGCGGGATGTCAATCGGTTTATTCTCTAAACGGTGGACTAGGCTAGGGACAGAATCTGCGTGAACTGTGGAGTATGAACAGTGACCTGTGGCCATTGCTTGGAACAGAACATAGGCTTCAGCACCACGAATCTCACCGACAATGATGTATTCTGG
>JAQXFF010000083.1 GCA_029250425.1 Candidatus Thalassarchaeaceae archaeon
CGAGGTTTCCCTCGTCCCAAACCTGAAGGCCGTGAAAAGCCAACCAAGCGCGTCAATATTCTTTATCGGTGCACAGAAACAGGAAAGGCACACACTCCTCCATGCAAGAGAGCGAAGAAATTCGAACTCGTCGATAAGTGATACAAGGTGAAACAAATGACAACTAGTAATTTCCTTCGTGTCCATTGCCGCGATTGTGGCAATGAGCAGATTATTTTCGAGCGAGCAACAACCGTAATCAATTGCGGTGTTTGTGGCTCAGTTCTTGCCCGTCCTGCGGGTGGAAAGGCGCAACTAACGGGCGCCACCGTCGCTGAGATCCTCGAGTGAACGGGGGTCAAGGGAAATGTCTGGCGAAGGCGAATGGCCCGAACTCGGCGAATTCCTTGTTTGTACGATTACAACTGTCAAGCAGAATGGCGTATACGTTGATTTGGATGGTTATCCTGGACGAGAAGGTTTCGTTTTCATTGGTGAAGTTGCTTCGGGCTGGGTCAAGAACATTCGATCCGTTGTTCGAGAAGGTCAACGTGTTGTGGCCAAGGCATTGAAAGTACGACGTGACAAAAAGAGCGTTGAACTCAGCATCAAATCAGTTAGTGATGAACGCCGCCGAGATACTCTACAGAAGTGGAAGAACAAGCAACGTGCCGGGCAATTGTTACGAATTGTCGGCGAACGTTCTGGCTGGGATGATGCTAAAATCACCCAGATGAATTTGGAGTTGGTGCAAACATTCGGAAATCTGTATACCGCCTTTGAAGAATCTGCAGTTGAAAACAATGCACTTTCCAATGAAGGGTTTGAAGGAGATTGGACAACAATCTTCATTGAAATCGCCATTGAAAACATCATCCCGGATTTAGTTAATATTCGAGCGGTTGCAAACATTCAGATCCATGGCAGTGAAGGAATTGAAGTCATTCGTAAGGCTTTGACTGCAGTTGAAAAGTGTTCATCGGAACCTGAAGAGGTGGAAATTGCAACTTATTATGATGGGGCACCAGAGTATCGAATTGAACTCAAAGCCCCAGATTGGGAAATTGCAGAATCCCATTGGGACCTCGTTGAAGCCGCCATATCCGAACACATCAGTGACGACGTTGGCCTTGTCGAAATCTTGCGCCAATGAGCCCTCTTGAAGAGAGAGGTTCAAAGGCCTCACCATGAGGGCATTAGATATGGCTCGGACCCGCTTACAGAAATGTACCGTTTGCAGCGCATACGGACTTTCCGAGACTTGCGATGAATGTGGTGGTCAAGCACAGGCTGCTGGCCCCATGCGATTTTCTCCAGAGGATGCGCGTGCAGATCTCCGCCGCAAACTCAAACAGGTCGAATCCAAGGAATGGGCCGCTAATCTTCCTTCTGCGGAGGATGAAGAGGAATGAGTGCCACGATTCATTGGACAAAAGGAAGTGGCCTCCCCGACCATCATCTATTGATTGCAGCAGTTCCCGGTGTAGGAAATGTCGGAAAATTGGTGATTGATACTCTAAATGAGCAACTTGATTCTTCAATGATTGCCAGGGTAATCCATCCTGATTTACCTCCACATTCAACCTTGGAAGATGGTCTATTGGTTCCACCCCACCTTGCGATTCACTCAGTACCGTTGGACAATGGGAAATGCGTGATTACGATTACTGGCAATGGTCAACCGATGACCCCCCGAGGCCAGCATGAGATGGCTGAAACCATCCTACAACTTGCAGGGGAATCTAAAACACCGTTTGTCATCGTTCTCGCAGGTCTCAGTGCGAAACCTGGAGAGGAGCACATCCATCTGACTTGTTCCTCTAAAGATGTTCAAGATTCGTTAAATGAACGTGGTATTTCATTCAGTACCGAACAGCCATCTGGCGGTATGCTAGGGTTGGCGGGTCTTCTCGTATCACTTTCTCCAATTCACGAAATTTCTTGTGCGGCATATTCGGCCGAATCAATTGGAACCAGTATCGATGTGGTCACTGCGGATCGTCTTGCACAACGTATCAGTTCAGATTTTGAATTAGATCTTGATTTACCCATTGACAATACACGAGAAACAGCAGCTCGCTTGTTGTCGATGATGGAAGGCAAGGAAATCGCAGGCATCGATTTGTCTGATGAAGAATCGGGCTCAGGATTCTATGCTTAAGCCTCGTCAGACTTATGCCAAAAGCGTAGGTCGAAGGGCTACAGCCGAGATCGCATAGCCCGGTATCGCGGTGGATTCGAAATCCACTGTCCTCGTGACGCGGGAGTTCAAATCTCCCTCTCGGCGCCATCAACC
>JAQXFF010000097.1 GCA_029250425.1 Candidatus Thalassarchaeaceae archaeon
CGGTGGTGTCTGGACGCCCAGTGTTGAGCGGCCCTCCGACCTACATCCCGTATATGAACGGCTCGGTTTGAGTAGGCCTTCTTCGAGGGTCCTCTAAGGGCCGCGTGTTGCGGTTTGACAAAGCGATTTGCCTAAGAACCTCGGCGTAAACGCAGGTTGGCTATGTCCACTACGATTCGTCACGACTTACTCGTTCAGGGGACGATTGAGGCTCGGGCGTACCAACTCTCAGCATTGGACCATTGCCTCAGTGCATCGACTTTACTGGTATTACCCACCGGCATGGGAAAAACACCCATTGAAGTCATGGTTCTTGCTGAACGACTCCGAAATCCAGGTGGACGAGGAATCATGCTAGCACCTACCAATGCGTTGGTCAACCAACATCTGGCGGATCTGAAGAATTTGCTAAATCTCCCGGAAGGCGAGGATATTGTCAGTTTGACTGGCTCAATCACTCCTAAAAAGCGCCAAGTAATTTGGGAATCCTCAAAAATTGTCGTCGCGACACCTCAAGTGGTTCGGAATGATGTTCAGAACGGAATCACTAGGCTTGACGATGTTGCTTTACTCATCGTCGATGAAGCACATAGGGCCACAGGAAATCATGCGATGGCACAGGTTGGTGACTTGTTTGCAGAACAACAGCCGAACGGGTTGGTCATTGCAGCAACTGCGAGTCCTGGACACATTGAGGCTGAAATCAACGAAGTTTGTGATCGATTGAGAATTGTCAATATCCACGCCCGCCCTAAAGGAGATGCACTACTCGCACCGTATGCCACCGGCCTTGAGGTCAACGATGTGTTGGTTGAAGTCCCTGATGAATTACGGATATTGGCCAAGCCACTGGAAATTTGGCTTAACAGAATTGTCGAACGATTGCGCAGACTTGGATTTTATACACGTCAAGGGCATATTACTGCAGGTGGATTACAGGAAGCACAGCAACGCATTTCAATATCGATTGGAAAAGGTGAATCTTTTGGCTATAGAGCAGCCAAGGATAATGGAATTGCAATGCGTTTGACCAATATTATTTCATCGATACTTTGCCAAGGTGTTGCGGCAACAAGGGAGGCGCTTTCTCGAATTGGAAAGGGTGGTAAAGATGAGAAAAAATCGGCCAAGGAATTTGCCGCTGATTCAAGGATAACTCAACTCAAGGAAACTCTTGCCACAATGGATGAATGTCATAACACAGTCACCATGGTTCGGCGGATGGTTCGCCGACAACTGAAGGAAAGCCCTGAAAGTCGAACCATTGTCTTCGCCAACTTTAGAGACACCGTCGAAGAAATTACCAGGATTTTATCGGATATTGATGGTGCAAAACCTCAACGTTTTGTCGGTCAAGCAAATCGAGACGGGTCTTCAGGTATGAGTCAAAAGGTCCAACTTGAGAGTTTGGAGTCCTTCAGATCTGGAGAATCAAATGTATTGGTTGCTACAAGTGTAGGAGAGGAGGGTTTGGATGTACCAAATGCTGACCTTGTAATCTTCTACGAACCAGTGGGTAGTGAAATTCGCACAATTCAGCGACGAGGACGTACTGGCAGACAACGCGCAGGTACTGTTCACGTTCTAATCGCCAAAGGTACACGTGATGAGGGGGCACGAGCCTCTGCCAAATATCGTGAAGAACGGATGTTCCGCTCAATACAGCAGGTTCGACGCAAACGAGGTGGTGCTCCAATTCGTAGAGAAGGGGCAAATCTCGAGCCATTTACATTGGAAAATGGAGATTCAGCAGCAAATTTCCTGAAAATAGAATCTGCCCGTTTGGCTCCTGAAATTGACGATACTGTGGAACCAACTCTAGTCGTTGCTGAAACCGAGATTAAGCCAGAAGTGAAACCGAAGGACCTTGCTCGACGTATGAGGCCGTCGGGTCAAATTGGACTCGATGCTTATCCTTCTGAATCCAAAACAACCCGATTGATTGCCGAAGCACCCATAATGGAAGCTGGGGAATTGGTCCAAACCATTCGCGGCGACACCATCTCTCCAGAAGGAGATGGAGTGGTTGTGTCCATTGATCATCGAGAAGGGAAAAGTGCCCTAGCCGCTCGTTTACGGCAAGAGGGGTTGACTGTTGAAGTTGTCAATTTACCCGTTGGTGATGTAAGAATTACCGATCGAATTCTGATTGAACGAAAAAGCACTAGGGATTTTGTCGATAGTTTACTCGATGGGAGATTGCTTGATCAAGCCACAAGGTTGGTCAGTGCCGCCCCTAGAGCTTTACTTGTTCTTGAAGGAAGCGATTTATTTCAGCATCGTGCAGTGAGTGGCCAAGCCATCATGGGTGCTTTGGCTACACTGACATTGGATTATGGTCTACCTGTTGTCACTTCATCCGATACTGCTGAAACTGCAAGATTTATCGCTGTTTCAGCCCGTCGGGAAACAAAAATGTTGGAGCATCTTTCAACAACAGCCCAAGATCGGTTGCGAGCCACTGAACATCCCGACCTTGTTTCGAATACTGAAGAGAACAATGCAATTGTAGCTGCCAATATAGCTGCAGATGGTGTTTTTGATCTAACTGCGCCCATACTCGATGCGACAAAGGGTCCACTGTCAGAAGCCAAACAAAGAGAGATGCATGGCATTACACGCTCAATGTTAGAACAGGTTCCGGGGATTGGTCCGGCATTGGCGTCAAGAATCCTTGAAAGATGGCCCACAATGGCAGCTTTAGCCAATGCCACAGATGATGAAATCGTTCAAGTCCCTGGCCTTTCGGTTAATCTAGCACAAGAAATTGTGCGGATTTTGCATGGTACTGGCAATTAGTCACCAATGACAAGGACCCTTGTTCGCAATTGAGCTAAACGGTCAATGTGGTGTCCAAAGGCAAAAGCCAAGAGTTCAGTTAGATGAATCGTGGGCACTTTGGTTTCCTGCCCTGTTGTCTTTCCAGCCTTCCCTTGGTATACATCCAGTAACATATGGGATAAATTGCACGCACTGACAACCAATTGCGCACCTTCGGATTTTGCGTCTGCCAGAACAGCGGAAGTTTGCTTCATCACTGTTTTCTCTTCAGAGAAAATTCCTGGCACACCAACACTTTGAGTTCGACTTGACCATTCGATTGGTTGTCCGCCAACCGCAGCAATAACCTGCTCAAGGTAATCTGGATCAAAGACGTCATCTCCACCACAGGCTCCTTCTTGTTGCATATTGGGGCCGTAATAACCAGCAATACTGAATTCAAAGGTATTCTTGACTGCGTTCTTGACAGCGTCGATTCCAATTTCATCTACAATCACATGTAACAAGTGATGTACATTCACATCGCCTGTTAATGTCAAACCACAATTCCGTTGGAGAATATCATTTGCCTTGGTCATCAATCTGCTGTCATTTCTCAAGGTAATCAGATCTTCATGCAGAGTAGCCGCTGTGGTAGCACAAGATGTGATGATATCCAGCCCCATTGATTCAGCTTGAGCTAGTGTACGAGCGTTGAGAACAACCTGTAAATCTGCGTTTGCCTGCCGAATGATGCCTGCACCACAACTTGTTGCACCATCAAGTGGAACCAGTTCGATTCCAAGTGATTGTGCTGCCAGAGGCATTGTATCTGCAACTTCAATGGCGTTACTGTGGGCTACATTGCCGGGATGATATGCATAACGTGTCACCATCAGAATCGACCATCCATTTCATTGAAGATTGAAATCACTTCATGGTGATTTTCAACTGAACTGTTGAATTGCTTCGGCATCTTACCAATTCCAGCAGGTGGAGCCACCATTCCAAGCAATTCGTTAAACATTGGACGGCCTGTTCTTGTAAATCCAAAAATCATGCGGGCCGATACACCCGATAATGCATTGCTGACTAGCCCCATTGGACCCAATACAGTTCTATAGAGCGTTGTCTCATTAACCATTCCGCTACTCTTGATTGACCATGTGTACCACCATACATGCTTCCCATGCCTACCATTGTATCCATCATGAGAAAGAACTGCAGTCTTGGCCTGAAGTACCGACTTGGCGGCGATTTTACCCATACTGCCTTGTCGGTGGATACTGGCCATATCAGTTTCAGATTTGACACCATTTGTTGCAGCCAAACTCTCGATGATTGCTGTTCGCGAAGAATCAGATATACGGGGGTCGCAAGATCTGTTCCAAAGGTGACAAACCATGGCTGGTCCCATGTATGATCGATTGTAAGGTACTGTATCGCTAGTTGCATGCAACAATTGCGGGCTTGAGATGTCATTTGATGTGTGCAATTCAGTGGCAACAACTGCATCCATGGTACCCATTGCAACGTTTCCTACGTAGGCACCTTCTCGTTGCCGGCCGACAAACCATGGTTTAGAAGCAGCACGAAGATTGTCATACGAACTGTAATCGACGACTAGGTCTCTGATGACATCGTATGCAGCCACTGGCTCAATTCGGATTTGAGCACCTTGGCCCTTGTCTCGAGCAACATCACATAGACGAGTCAGTCCAGGCAACACGAGGCGCCCGTTTACACTGACTCCTGTTGTAGGGTCATCGGCCGCTCCGTCGCGGAAAGTCAGCGTCCCATCTTGTGTCGCCTTTAGGGTTCGAAGTAAATCGAGTACACTGTGGTGTCCAGGGATTGCACACGCCCATGCGTCAACACCGGATTCTCCTTTGTCAGCATTGTAGCGGAAAATATTGGCAACCAATTGGATTTCAGGCATGGTCACATTCGCCACATCGCCACTGCTTGCACTTGCTGTATCTCCAGCAGCATGAGCAATCATTTCTGCGACTAAATCTTCGTGAAAGGTACCACTGTCATCCACACAAGCAATTCTCGAAAGGGCTTCAGCCATCCAAGCGGCAGCGGGTAAATCGTAATCAACATCACAATCAACTCGATCATGGATTCGAGAACCGCCCATAGCTGCTAGGACCTCATCCCATTCCTTGCCAGATTGACAATAGAATTCGTACGAAGTATCACCAAGTGCACAAACCGAAAAATGGGTGTTTGAGAGGGTTTTTCCTGCACCTTTTGCTGCATTAAACAATGCTTCGGCATTGTCTGGTTGTTCACCTTCACCCCATGTAGAACATGCTATGAGGACCCTTTTCATTCCTGCCATACTGGCCAAATCAAATCCGTCCATATCGTGCACATGGCCGACTAGACCGTACCCGGTGGCTTTCTTTGCAATCAGTGAACAGAGACTTTCTGCATTTCCGGATTGGCTTCCAAATAGAATATGTAAATCTCGATCACCGGCCATAACTCCAGCCAATGCCCCCTCACCGATTGCTTCTGGTTCCGCTGTAACTACTTCTTCAACCACTTCAGCAGGGGCGTCTTCAACAGGGGATGCATCATCACTGCCTGCAATTTCGTACATGATGACATCAACAGGGCAACCTTCTGCCGCTTCAATGATGTCGTCACCCCATTCGCCTGGGTTGATGCCGTCAACAATTATGCACGTGTCGTCTTCAACGTGGAATACCTCTGGACATATGTTTTCGCAAGCATCACAAGTAATGCAGCCTTCATCAATCCAGACTTTTACGACCGCGCTCATGGAGGATGCACCACACCAGCCCTACGGGCTGTATAGTAGGTCCACCTGAATTCGATTCTTCAACCTATGGGGGTGAAAGGGAGCCTGCAAGCCGTCCGATTAGAAGCCCATGCCGCCCATGTCCATGCCGCCCATGTCTGGCATGCCACCGCCACCACCAGCTCTGCTGGAGATAACGTCGTCAATTCTGAGAATCATTACTGCAGTTTCAGTTGCGGACTGAATCGCTTGTTCGACTACACGAACTGGTTCGAGAACATTGGCTTCTCGCATGTCCATCACTCCACCTTCAAAGACATTGACACCAAAGGTGGATTTACCCTCAGCATGCGCCTTGCGAACTTCAATAATCGTATTGACTGGATCTAAACCTGCATTTTCCGCTAGTGTTCTTGGAATTACCTCTAGGGCACCAGCAAATGCCTCAATGGCCATCTGTTCCCGGCCACCGATACCTTCCGCGTAAGCTCTCAAATCCCGTGAGAGTGAAGCAATGACTGAACCCCCACCTGTGAGGACGGCGCCATCTTCTCTGGCGACACTGACAACGCCAATTGCATCATCGAATGCTCGTCGTATTTCATCAACAACATGTTCGGTACCACCACGTAGCAATACGCTAACACTCTTGGCTTGAGGGCAACCTGTCACAAATACCATGTCGGATTCTCCAATTTTTCGCTCTTCAACTTTGGCAGCCTCGCCCAAATCATCATTCCCTAGATCGTCAATATTGGTTACAATTCGGCCACTGGTGGCCTTGGCAAGTGCTTCCATGTCAGATTTCTTGGCACGCCGAACTGCAAATAGTCCAGCCTTGGACATATAGTGCTGGGCGAGGTCGTCAATTCCCTTCTGGCAGACGACAACATTGGCACCGGCTGCTTGGATTTTCTCAACCAAGCTGCGTAGGTAATTCTCCTCTTCATCAAGGAATTGCGCCAACATACTTGGATCCGTAATCTGAATCTTCGCATCGACTTCGGTTTTCTTGACTTCTATAGCAGAATTAATGAGGGCAATTTTAGCACCGGAAACACTCCGAGGCATTCCACTGTGGACACGTTCTTTGTCGAGGATGATGCCATCGACCAATGTGCTGTCCTTGATTGAACCACCCTGCTTCTTCTCTACCTTGACGTCATCAAGATCGACGTAAATTTCGCCATCTTCTTCACGTGCAACAGCCTGAACCGCGTCAACACAAATGTCGGCGAGGAATGCCTTGACTGCACCTGCTGACTTACCAGTAAGGGCTGTTTTGGCGACTTCGTGAAGTGTAGAAGTATCCGCATCAATTGCATGCCCCTCTAAGAGTTCGACCGCCTTATCGGAGGCCAATCTAAATCCTTCACAAATGACAGTGGGATGGACGTTCTGATCAATCAAATCTTCACTGCGCTTGAGAAGTTCACCAGCAATAACAACTGCACTGGTCGTTCCATCATAGCAATGTTGTTCCTGAGTTTTTGCCACTTCAATTATCATTTTAGCAGC